>JAMCTV010000100.1 GCA_023381235.1 Gammaproteobacteria bacterium | reverse complement strand
TGGGTGGCGCCGTGGATCGAGGAAGGCCGCGTCACACGGATATTAGACATCGGCACCGGCAGCGGCTGCATCGCTATCGCCTGCGCGCACGCCTTCCCCCAAGCCGAGGTGGACGCAGCAGATATTTCCGCTGAGGCCCTGGCGGTGTTGCAAATCAATATCGAGCGCCACGGATTGGAACAGCGGGTGCACGCCATACAGTCCGATTTATTCAGCGCGCTCACTGGTCGGCGCTACGACATTATCGTCAGCAACCCGCCGTATGTGGATAGTGCCGACATGGCCTGTCTGGCGGATGAATTCCGGCGCGAGCCTCAGGCCGCGCTGCACGGCGGAGAGGAAGGCCTGGATTTTGCGTTACGTATCCTGCAACAGGCCGGCGACCATCTCTCCCCGCACGGCGTTCTGATTGTGGAAGTCGGCAACAGCCAGGCCGCGCTCACGCAACGTTACCCTGAGATACCTTTTGTGTGGCTGGAATTCGAGCGTGGCGGCGGCGGGGTATTCCTGCTCACCGCCGAACAACTCGCGCAGCACGGCACGCGATTTTCAAACGACCGGCATCGCCAAACTCAACAACTATAGCAACCGTGGATGGCGCTCGGCACGGGTGGCGCGCCCGGCGCGTCCTCCACCGTCACCTGCGCACGCAGTTGCTCGATGCCTTTTTTGCCGAACCCCATCACTTTATCCAGCTCATCAATGCTCTTGAATTTGCCGTGCTTCTGACGATACTCGATAATGGCCTGGGCCTTCTTCGGGCCTATCCCCTGCACGGACTCCAATTGCTGCTGGTTGGCGGTGTTGATATTCACCACGGCGTCCGCCTGCGCCAAACCTGCCCATGCACAGCAGGCCAGCAATAATAACAATGGTTTCCTCATCCTCCCTCCTTACACTTGACTCTTGAAGCGGCCCCGCCCTGATATTGACCCCCATCGAACGGCAGACTATGATAGGTGGTTTTGCATTCCCCGGTAGCTCAGTCGGTAGAGCAAGTGACTGTTAATCACTGGGTCGGCGGTTCGAGCCCGTCCCGGGGAGCCAGATTGATTATAGAGGTAGTTACAAGAACAAACAGCATGACAACCTGGCGGGGGGCGTGAACCCCTCCGAGCCTCGTCCTCCAGCCGCCAGTCCACCGTGCCAGCCCGCGCCCAAACGACAGCCCCCTATGCGCCACTCTCAGAGATGCGTCTTTCTCCCGCCCCCGCGACGCGGGCTGCGTAAGACGCTGATCGCGTTATTAGGCTGGCTGGCGCTCGGCGCGCCGGTCCGCGCGGAATTCATCCTGTTTCCTGAGTTCACCCTGACCAATCGCCAAGGTCTTGCCAGCGAAAGCGAGACGGACAAGGACGACATCGCTCCCGCACTGGACCTGTTTTACACCACTGAAGGCAAAAACTGGCGCCTGCTGGGCGAGTTCTTCGTGGGAGAGGGTGAAGCCGAGGTGGAGCGATTGCAACTCGGCTGGTTCACCGGCGCCGGCAATATTTTCTGGCTCGGCAAGCACCATGCGCCACTCGGTTATTGGAACACACAGTACCACCACGGGCGCTACCTGCAAACCAGCATCAGCCGCCCCAGCATCGTGGAATATGAAGATGAAGAAGGGATATTGCCCATTCATGCCACGGGACTGTTCTGGGAGGGCAAACACGGTCTGGAGCGGGGCGGCGGGCTGGCCTACAAGCTGAGCGCGGGCGCCGGGCCGTCCTTAAAAACGGATGAGCTGGAGTCCGCCCCGCTTGATCATTTAAGCGAAGGTAGGCTGGTTGCCAGCGCGCACCTGAGTTATTACCCCGAAGCCAACGGCAAAGAGTTGGGTCTGTTCCTGCAACGGGCCTACGTGCCGGGAAAGGTAAGCAGCGTGGAAGAGGTGCGCCTCACCACGCTTGGCGCCCACGCCCAGTGGCAATATGATGCGCTGCGCCTGTTTGGCGAGCTGTACTGGGTGCATGACCGCGTGCAAGGCGCAGGCGGCACGCAGCACGGAGCGTTTACCAGCGGCTACCTGCAGGCGGAATACGGTCTGCATGACGACTGGACGGCGTATGGCCGCCTGGAAAATACTTTCGGCGAAAGCCGCGACCCCTATGTCGAGCGCTTCCCGCACTTTGTCAAAAAACGCAGCCTTGCGGGGCTGCGTTATGAGTTGAGCGACCGGCAAGCACTCAAGCTGGAGTTGGCCAACGTGCATGTGCAGGGCGACAGCTACGGCCAGCTTTCCCTGCAATGGAGCGCGGTTTTCCCATGAAGACGGGCACGATGGTCTTCTGCTCCCTGGCGCTGCTATTGGTTACAACCGATCCCGGCGCCGTGCTGAGCGCGGAGCGCATGCTGGTCGTGGTGACGGTGACCGGCGCAGAGACCAAGGCCGCGTCGCTTACCCAACAGGAGGTGCGCAGACTGTTCCTGGGAGAAACGCTGATCAAGGATGGCGAGCAATTGATCCCCTTGCTCAACACCGGCGATCCCATGCTGTATGAGGTATTTCTGCAGAAGGTGATATTTTTATCAGCGCGCAATTATGAGCGCCAGGTGCTGTCGCGGGTATTCCGCATGGGCGGCCGGCGCCCGGCGGCTTATACCGACAGCGCCAAGCTGCTTGAAGCCCTGCGCAGTGAACCGGGCAGGGTAAGCTACATGTGGGATGATATGGCAAAATCCAGCCCGGGTATAAAAACCGTCGGTACGTTATGGCAAAGCCCGGCAGATTAAGCCGCTTCATCAATAGTCTGACGGGCCGGCTCACGCTCGGCCTGTTGGCCATACACGCCCTGCTGCTTCCCCTGTTGCTGACCGGTGTGGTGCTGCTCGTCAGGGAGGGCTATCAGAACCAGTTCGTCAATCAGGTGCGTCTGGACTCACACCTGTTTGCCTCACTGCTGGCGCAGGACCCGCATGAACAGCGTGTGCGGCAATTGCTGCGTGATACCGTGCTGGGCGGCCACGTGATTTATGCCGAGGTCGTCACGGATGCAGGCGTCATTATTCAACCGATGGCGGACAGCCAGGAACAGCTGCAATTCAGGGAGGATTTTTTCTTCGGCGAACACGATGATGACGTGTATTACCTCGCCACCCCGCTCTATGACGAGCGCGACAAGGCCCACGCCATGCTGCGCCTGGGCTACGACGAGACACCCACGCTGGAACTGATCCGCATCACCTACACGCGCAGCTTCTACTTCGCGCTCGCCTATTTCGTTTTTTCCCTGTTGTTAACCGCGGTACTTGCGCCGCTGCTCACCAGATCGCTGCGCCAGTTGCGCGACGCCGCACAGCGTATCGCGCATGGAAACCTGCGCGAGCAGTTCCAGATATGCACCCCGCTCAGTGAGGTGAGCGGCCTGGCCGACGACCTGGAGATGATGCGCCGCGAACTCATCAACAAGAGCGAAACCCTGGAATACCAGGCCCTGCACGATCCGCTCACCGGCCTGCCCAACCGCACCCTGTTCGATGACCGCCTGGAGCAGGCGCTGATGGAGACGCGTCGCAGCGGGGGAAGCCTGGCCGTGTGCATACTGGACTTGAATCATTTCAAACAGGTCAATGACACCTTGGGCCACGACATCGGCGACCAACTGCTGCAGCAGGTGGCGTTGCGCGTCCGCAGCGCGCTGCGCGAGTCGGACACCGTGGCGCGCGTGGGGGGCGATGAGTTCGCCGTCGTGCTGCACCATGTGGATAATGCGCAATACGCGATGCGTGCCGCGAAAAAAATATTAAAGCAGCTGGAACAGCCCATGGAGATTGACGGCCACACGCTGGATATCACCGCCAGCATCGGCATCGCCATCTTCCCCGATCACGGCGACGACAGCGAAGTTCTGCTGCGCCGCGCCGACCTCGCCATGTATGAGGCCAAGCGCGCAGAATGCGGGTATGCCCTGAGCCAGACGGAGCATGACCGGGCTCAAGACGAAAGATTCATCCTGGGCAGGGAGTTGCGCCAAGCGATCAACAATAAGCAATTGGAACTGCACTACCAGCCGAAGATTGATCTCAAAAGCGGCAAGACACAAAGTGTGGAGGCGCTGCTGCGCTGGCGGCATCCTGAGCTTGGCCTGCTGCCCGCCGCACAATTTATCCATTTGGCGGAAACGACCGGTCTGATCCATACGCTCCTGCTGTGGGTGCTGGATGAGGCGCTCGGCCAGTATCACGCCTGGAGCAAGGCCGGCGTAAGGCTGCCCGTCTCGATCAATCTCTCGTCGCGCAATCTGCACAACCCTCGGCTGCCCAACCAGATCGCCGCGCGTCTTGCGGCCTGGGAGGTGCCGGCGCAGGACCTGCACCTGGAAATCAATGAGAGCATTCTTAACCTTGATCCGTTGCACAATCTGGAAATCATGGAGCATCTCTCCGCCCTCGGCGTGCGCCTGACCATGGACAATTACGGCGCCGCACCCGCCTCGCTGGTCTATCTCAGGAAACTTCCCATTCAGGAAATCAAGATTGACCGGGCCATCCTGCTTGACCCCCATTTGGCGGAAAACGGCGTACTGCTGCACATGGCCATCGAGATA
The DNA here is from genome assembly GCA_023381235.1 of Gammaproteobacteria bacterium. GTDB lineage: Bacteria > Pseudomonadota > Gammaproteobacteria > SURF-13 > SURF-13 > SURF-13. The sequence goes on along the minus strand of JAMCTV010000100.1, from coordinate 3,484 downwards.
GCCCACCTGTTGGGCCATAAGGTCAGCGCACAGGGGGTGGAAAACAAGGAGCTGCTGGAACGCTTGAGCGCCTTGGGCTGCGACAACGTGCAAGGCTACTCGTTGAGCCATCCCTTGACGGGCGCGCAATTGCTGGGGTGGTTGAAGCAAACTCAACATGGCGCGTAAAACGCACCCAAGCGAGGATGATGTAGCCTTGTTCCGCAATGCGGTAAAGCGTGTCACTCCGCTGCGCCATGACAAGGTGGTTGCGGCGCGCAAGCGCGTTGCGCCGGTGCCCCGGCAGAAACTGCTGGATGAGCGGCAGGTCATGCTTGACATGCTGTCGGACGATTACGACCCGTCCGAGACTGAAACCGGAGACGAGTTGCTGTACAGCCGCAGCGGGCTGCAACACGGCGTGCTGCGCAAGCTGCGGCGCGGACAAATCCGCATCGAGAGAGAGCTTGACCTGCACGGCATGACGGTGGCCGAGGCGCGGCCAGCGCTGGCCCGGTTTCTCGCCGCCTGCCAAAACGACCTCGTGCGCTGCGTGCGCATCGTGCACGGCAAGGGCCGCCGCTCGCCGCACCAGCGCCCCGTGCTTAAAAGCAAGCTGCCCGCCTGGCTCAGGCAGCGCGACGAGGTGCTGGCCTATTGCTCCGCGCCGCGCACGGACGGCGGCACGGGCGCGGTGTACGTGTTGTTGAAACGCAGCACGGCCTGAAAAATCCCCCCCATCTCCCCTTTGTAAAATCCCTTCTCGTCCCCCCTGTACAAAGGGGGGGGAAGGGGGGATTTAGCATAGAGGGTATCATTCATCGCGCACCGTCGCACCCGGATGCAATTCCTCCAGCATCACCACCGCGTGCGCCTCGATGCCCTCGCCGCGCCCGATGTAGCCCATGCCTTCCGGGGTCGCCGCCTTGACGTTGATGCGTGACGGGTGCATGTCCAAATCATCGGCCAGCAGGTTGCGCATGGCCTCGATGTAGGGCGCAAGTTTGGGCGCCTGGGCCACGATGGTGGAGTCTATGTTGGAGATGCCGAGGCTGCGCTCCTTGAGCATGAGCGCAACCCGGCGCAGCAACACACGGCTGTCCGCGTCCTTGTATTGCGCGTCGCTGTCGGGGAAATGCCTGCCTATGTCGCCCAGCCCCGCCGCGCCGAGCAGCGCGTTGCACAAGGCGTGAATCAGCACGTCGCCGTCGGAATGGGCGGCCAACCCGCGCTCATAAGGAATGGTCACGCCGCCCAATACCAGGCGCCTGCCCGCCGCCAGGCGATGCGCATCATACCCGTGGCCGATTCTCATGCGCAACCCTCCTGCCGCTCAAGATAAAATTCCGCCAACGCAAGATCGCCCGGACGGGTGATCTTGATGTTATCCGCGCTGCCCTCCACCAACTGCGGCCGTTCACCCAGCGTCTCGATGGCGGCCGCATCGTCGGTTACCCGGATATTATTTTTTATCACGTAGTCCAGCGCCTCGCTGAGCCGCCCCAGCCGGAACATCTGCGGCGTCTGCGCCAGCCACAGCGTTTCGCGCGGCCGTGTCTCCATCACAAATCCCGCGGCGTCGGCGCATTTCACGGTGTCGGAGACGCGCAGCGCGAGCAGCGCTCCCGCTCCATGCCGCCCTGCCGCAGCTATCAGCTTGTCTATATCGGTCTTGCGCACACAGGGTCGCGCGGCGTCGTGCACCAGCACCCAATCATCGGCGGCGGCCTGCCGCGCCAGTTCACGCAAGGCGTTCCGCACCGAATGATGACGCTCCACCCCGCCCGGCGCAACAGTCAGCGGTTTGCCGTAATGACGTAACGCGTCCGCTATGCACTGAAACTGCGCATCGTCCGCGGCTATCGCCGCGGCCAGTCCGCTGATGGCCGGGTGGCCCAGCAAACGCTCCATGCTGTGTTGCAGCACCGGTTTGCCGCACAACATCTGATACTGCTTGGGCAAGGCCCCGCCCATGCGCGCCCCTCTGCCGGCCGCTGGTATCACTGCCCAGTATTGGGTAGCCCGCAAAGGTAGTCCTGTTAAGAGCAGCGCGGAACGAACGTGTACCGCTTACTCGCCAACCAGTTGATAGAAAGTCTCGCCCTTGCCTATCATGCCGAGTTCGCTGCGCGCGCGCTCCTCGATGGCCGCCGTGCCCTGCTTGAGGTCGCGCACCTCGGCATCGAGCGCCAGATTGCGCTCGCGCAGCGTGCGGTTTTCCTCCTGTTGCACGCGCACGGCCTGTGTCAGGCGCCATATCTCGGCGAGACCGCCATGACCCACCCACAGGCTGTACTGCAAGCCCAGCAACAATATCAGCAACAGGGCGCTGAGGGTTTTCATGCGCCGTCAGCACGCCCGCCCTGAGGCGGCCGGAGCGCGCCCCGATTCCATCGCAGACAGGTTGTAAAACGCCGCCGCTCCGGCGTAGCGCGCCTGCTCGCCCAGCTCCTCTTCGATGCGCAGCAGGCGGTTATATTTCGCCACGCGCTCCGAGCGCGACAGCGAGCCGGCCTTGATCTGCCCGGCATCGCTCGCCACCGCGAGATCGGCGATGGTGGTGTCCTCAGTCTCGCCGGAGCGGTGCGAAATCACCGCCGTGTACCCAGACTGCCGGGCCAGGCGGATGGCGGCGAGGGTTTCGCTCAGCGTGCCGATCTGGTTGACCTTGATGAGTATGGAGTTGGCGATATGGCGCGTAATGCCTTGCTGCAATATTTTACTGTTGGTGACGAACAGGTCATCGCCCACCAGTTGCACGCGCTGACCCAGCTTGCGCGTGAGCAGGCCCCAGCCCTCCCAGTCATCCTCCGCCATGCCGTCCTCGATGGAAAGTATCGGATACTTGTCCACCCAATGACACAGATAATCGCAGAGCTCGGCGCTGCTCAGGCTTTTATTTTCCGACGCCAGGATATATTTTCCGTCTTTATAAAACTCGGAGCTGGCGGCGTCTATACCGATGAAGATGTCGCGCCCCGGCGTGTAGCCGGCCTGCTCGATGGCGCGCAGTATGGTTTGTATTGCCGCCTCGTGGCCGGGCAGATCGGGGGCAAAGCCGCCTTCATCCCCCACCGCCGTGCTCATGCCCTGCGCGCGCAACACCTTCTTCAAGGCATGAAAAACTTCCGTGCCCCAGCGCAGCGCCTCGGCGAAGCTCGGCGCGCCCACCGGCAGTATCATGAATTCCTGCATGTCTATCGTGTTATCCGCATGGGCGCCGCCGTTAATCACGTTCATCAGCGGCACCGGCATTTGAAACGGCCGGTTGCCGTGCCCGGCGCCGGCGGCGAGATGGCGATACAGGGGCAATCCCGCGTCCGCCGCCGCGGCGTGCGCCACGGCGAGCGATACCGCGAGCAGCGCATTCGCGCCCAGCTTGGCCTTGTTGGGCGTTCCATCCAACTCGATCATGCGTTCATCAATTTCGGCCTGCGCGCCCGCATCGAGATCGAGCAGCGCCTGGCGCAGCACGCCATTCACATTGGCCACCGCGGGCGAGATC
>JAMCTV010000099.1 GCA_023381235.1 Gammaproteobacteria bacterium | reverse complement strand
CGCTGAAGCGCTATCCCTTGCGCGGCGCGCGGGCGGTAGCCGCAACCGGCGCAGTGCTGCTGGTGTTGTCCCTGGCCTTTGTGATTCCACTGATTCAATTGACGGTCTGGGCCGCGCAGGTGGTGAGTGACGGCATCAATGAAAGTTATATTGACCACGTCACCCACACCGTGCTGCTCAGCGCCTGTGCCGCGCTGCTCATCGTCTCCGTGGCGCTGCTGTTTGGTTTCGTGCAGCGGCGCTGGCCCGGCGCGTTGAGCCGCAGCGCACAACGTTTCGCCACCTTGGGCTACGCCCTGCCCGGCACCGTGCTGGCGGTGAGCATCATGCTTACCTTCACAGCGCTGCAAAACCGGCTCGACATAATCGCACAGAGCTGGTTCGGGCAGAGCACCAGTCTGCTGCTGAGCAGCTCGGTGGCGGCATTGTTATTCGCCTATCTGGTGCGCTTTCTGGCCGTGGGTTATGGCCCGGTGGAGAGCGCGCTCACGCGCATCACGCCCGCAATGGAGATGGCGGCGCAAAGCCTGGGCGCGACGGCGCGCGAAACGCTGTGGCGTATTTATTTACCACTGCTGCGGCCGGGCCTGCTCGCCGCGGCGCTGCTGGTGTTTGTCGAGGTGATGAAGGAAATGCCCGCGACATTGTTGCTGCGCCCGTTCGGTTGGGACACGCTCGCAGTCAATATCTTTGAGCTGACTTCCGAAGGCGAATGGGCGCAGGCGGCGCTGCCCGCCCTGGCGCTGGTACTGGTGGGCCTGATTCCGGTTGCACTATTGATGCGGCAGAGCCGTGTCTAAAATGACGCGCCTGCCTGTGTAGGCAAGGAGATGCCGTTACGCTCCAGCAAGCGCGCCTTGGTTTCCAGGGCTGCGGCCAAGGCTCGCTCGACTGATTCATCGAGACAGGTAAAGTGCCCCATTTTGCGCCCCGCGCGAGGCTCGCGTTTTCCGTAGAGATGGAGTTTCGTCTGAGGGTGTTGTAGCAACTCTTCCCAGCGCGGTTCGCCCTGCGCCCACAGGTCGCCGAGCAGATTCACCATGACCGCAGGAGACAACAGGCGCGTCTTGCCCAGCGGCAAACCGCACAGCGCGCGCACCTGCTGTTCAAACTGGCTGGTGACGCAGGCGTCGAGCGTGTAGTGCCCGCTGTTATGCGGACGCGGGGCGATTTCATTGATGATGAGCTTATCGCCCTCCAACACAAAAAATTCCACCGCCAGCACGCCGCAGTATTCGAGGCTGTGGGCAAGCTTTTCCGCCATCGCCACCGCTTGCCGTGCGAGTGCTGCGCCGATGCGCGCGGGCGCGATGCTGATATCCAATATGCCGCTCGCGTGCTGATTTTCCACCACCGGGAAACAGGCTATCGCAGCATCGGCGCCGCGCGCGAGTATCACCGAGATTTCCTGTTGCAGCGACAGACGCTGTTCCAGCACGCAGGGTTCCCGGTTGAACCCATTAAAGGCAGCCAAGGCATCTTGCCGGTTACGCACCACAACCTGGCCTTTGCCGTCATAACCCAGGCGGCTGCGTTTGAGTATGGCAGGAAAGGGAAAATCCGGCAGGTGCAGCGCTTGCGCGTCACCCACCACAATGAAGGGCGCGACGGGAAAACCTTGCTGTTGCAGAAAGGTCTTTTCAGTGATGCGGTCCTGGGCGATGGCTACGGCACGTGCAGCGGGGCGCACGATGCAGCGAGTGGCGAGCCACTCCAAACTTTGCGCGGAGACATTTTCGAACTCAATCGTGACCGCGGCACAGGTCTTACCCAACTCTTCAAGCGCGTCCCGGTCGTCATAACGCGCGCACAGGTGCTTATCGGCAAAACGCGCGGCGGGGCTGTGCGGATCGGGGTCGAGGACGGTGACGTGGTAGCCCAGGGTGCAGGCGGCGGCGGTAAACATGCTCCCAAGCTGTCCGCCGCCGAGGACGCCGAGCGTGGCGCCTGGCAGGATCATGCGCGCGGCGGGAGCGTCATCGAGAGCACGGTCTGCTCTTGTTTTTTCCGGAACTCACGCAGCTTTGCGGCCAGCGCGGTATCCTGTCGCGCCAGCATTGCAACGGCGAACAGCGCCGCGTTTACCGCGCCCGCCTCACCGATGGCGAAGGTCGCCACCGGCACGCCTTTCGGCATTTGCACAATAGAGAGAAATGAATCCACGCCTTGCAAATGTTTGGATGGCGCCGGCACACCCAGCACCGGCACAATGGTTTTGGCGGCGAGCATACCGGGCAGATGCGCCGCGCCGCCCGCGCCGGCGATGATGCAAGCGAGGCCGCGTTGCTCGGCGGAACCGGCGTACTCATACAGCAAGTCCGGCGTGCGGTGCGCGGAGACGACTTGTTTCTCGTACGCGACGCCGAACTCTTCCAGCTTGGCCGCGGCATGGCGCATGGTTTCCCAGTCGCTGTCACTGCCCATCACTACCCCTACCAGCGGCTTACTCATGTTTTATTTTCATCTACTCGTCATAGGGCATGCGCGTATGACCATAACGGATGGCGAGCACCGCCAGCGCCAGAATCAGGATGGCCAGCGCGAGCGCCACGATCTCCCAGCCGTTCATGTCCTTCATGCCCATGATGATGAACCGGGCAATCGCCACCATGGCGATGTAAACAGGATAGCGCACAGGCAGCTTGCCGCTGGTGAAATACAAGCCCACCATGGTGAGGATTTCCAGATAGATGAACAGCAGCAGGATGTCCTGCAGCAATACCTCGCCACGCTCCACCATGAGCAGGGTTTCCTGCCCGATGGCGACGACCGTAGCAATGGAGATCAACAGCAGCCCGGCCCACTCTACGGCGTACAGCGCGCGCATAACGGGGCTGCCTGGCGACTGGGATATGCGTTTCATGCGAGTCTGGATTCTTTAATAAACATATTATAGCCGACTCCGGCGCAATTGCGGCGTTAGCAGGCTGTTGAAAAACAGGCTGCGTGCGGTGCACGGATGCACCGCCATTTTTCAAGCACGGTTTATGTGCTTGAAAAACGAAGCAAAGCAAAAATCACATTTTTTGCTTTGCGGGTTGATAAAGCCCATGGAAGGGCTTTATCAACAACCTGTCAGGTCCCCTCGCGCCATAGCCTGAGCCGCGCTTCAATATCCGCAACCAGCGCATTGAGAATCTTGCCCATGATGAGTCCGGCACGGACGTGGTAAAGGTGCAGGGTGCAGGACACCGGCTCATGCAGCCCAGTGCGCTGAGTGATGAAATCGGTCCACATCAGCAAAGGGACGTACTCAATGCCGGTGTGGAACGCCGTCCAGCGCCGTTCATCCAGAATCATCTCCACCGGCTGACGCGCGATGTCGAGCCGTAACGGACAACCCAGTCTGCGCAGCGCCAGGCGCACACGGTTGTAATACGCCGCCTCGATGCGCTTGGGAAAGGAGCGCAACGGGGTTACGCTATCAGGGTGTATGTCTTGCATGTCTCCACCTCGCAATGGATGCCAGTATCAAAACACCTGAAGAACCCCGGACAAAGTCAAAGGTTGTGCAGTTCAGTTTACTGTGAAAACCTCCCTTTAGCCAGCTTCACGGGTGCGTTTTTACAGGCTATTTCGGATAGAATGATCGGCTTATAACTAGCACAACAAGTCAATCAGCCACATCATGGTGTTACTCGGCATCCCTCTGGAATTTTTTCTGTTCGGTCTCACCCTGCTCGGTGTAGCTCTTTTTCATCAACGCACATTCGAAGTGGCTTTATGCGGGCTGGTGGTGATCGTGCTCTACAAGCTGCTGGCGCAAAATCTGGATTTGCTGGCGCATTTGAAACATGAGTGGCGGCTGTTGCTCAATCTGTTCGGCCTGCTGATCGGCTTTGCCATGCTCGCCCGGCATTTTGAAGACTCCGGCGTGCCTGAGCTGCTGCCGCGCTGGCTGCCGGACGATTGGAAGGGCGGGTTCATGCTGCTCACCCTGACCTGGCTGCTGTCCACGTTTCTCGATAACATCGCTGCGGCGGTGATCGGCGGCGTGGTGGCGAAAAAGGTATTCGACAATCGCGTGACGGTGGGCTATCTCGCCGCCATCGTCGCGGCGGCCAACGCGGGTGGCTCAGGCTCAGTCATCGGCGACACCACCACCACCATGATGTGGATCGCGGGCGTGCCCGCGCTGCACGTGGCCGACGCTTTTATCGCCGCCACTGTCGCGCTGCTCTTCTCCGGCGTGATTGCGAGCCGCGCACAGCACCGCTTGCAGCCCATACGCAAAAATCCTGTGCGCGGCGCGCACGTGCACGCCGAGGAAATCGGCGTGTTCGGCGTGCTGGTGCTGGCGCGGCTCGCCATCGTGGTACTCACCATCAGCGGGCTCATCGCCGCCAATGTGCTGCTGGATTTTCCTGCCATCGGCGCCTGGCTCGCCATTCTGGCGGGCGGTTTGTTTCATCCCATCCCGTGGGGCGAGGCACGCAAGGCGCTCAAGGGTTCGTTGTTTCTCATCGCGCTGGTGCTGTCCGCGTCACTCATGCCGGTTGAATCCCTGCCCGAACCCTCCTGGCGAACAGTCTTTGGGTTGGGCTGGATCAGCGCGGTGTTCGACAACATCCCGCTCACCGCGCTCGCCTTGAACCAGGGCGGCTATGACTGGGGTTTACTCGCCTTCGCCGTGGGTTACGGCGGCTCCATGATCTGGTTCGGCTCGTCGGCGGGGGTCGCGCTCAGCAATATTTTTCCCGATGCGCGCAATGTATGGCGCTGGCTGAAGGAAGGCTGGCACGTCGTCGTCGCCTATGTACTGGGCTTTTTTGTCATGCTGGGGCTGCTGGGGTGGAAGCCTGATGCTTTATTTGGGATGTAAGGCTTGGAAGAGCGGAGCTATGCCGCTTGCCACTTGAGCGCCCGGACAATCCACTTCTCAAACTCCACAATCAGGTAAACCGAAAGCGCAATCAGCATAATGCGCAACCAGGCCTCCGCCTCCAAGGGCGCTGAGTGAAACAGAGCCTGCATGAAAGGCGCGTAGATATAAAGCAGTTGCAATAACACCACCAGAAATATCGTCGAGGCGATGTACGGGTTTCCGGAAAACGCCCGCTGCGGCCAGGCGGCATCAAGCAGGCGGCGGCAGTTCAGCAAATACACGGCCTCGAACATGACCAGGGTGGTGACCGCTGCGGTGCGCGCCGCTTCCAGACTGGCGCCCTGCGCCTGCTCCCACAGAAACATGCCCAGCGTCCCGGCGGTAATGAGCGCGGTGACCAGCACCGTACGCCACAAAAAATAACGGGAAAAGATCGGTGCGCGCGGATCACGCGGCGGACGCCGCAGCACATCCGCCTCGGCGGGCTCAAACGCCAAGGCCAGCGCCAGCGTCACCGCCGTCACCATATTCACCCACAGTATCTGCACCGGCAGGATGGGCAACACCAGCCCCAGGGCGATGGCGGTGACCAGGGTGAACGCCTCGCCGCCGTTGGTGGGCATGATAAAGAGCAGGGTCTTGCGCAGGTTGTCATAGACCGTGCGGCCCTCCTCAATCGCATTGACGATGGAGGCGAAGTTGTCGTCCGCGAGCACCATCTCCGCCGCCTCCTTGGCCACCTCGGTCCCGCTCACCCCCATGGCCACACCGACGTCGGCGCGCTTCAGGGCCGGCGCGTCGTTCACGCCGTCGCCGGTCATCGCCACGATCTCGCCGCGACCCTGCAAGGCCTGCACCAGACGCAGCTTGTGCTCCGGGCTAACGCGCGCGTACACATCTATCCTGGCCACGGCCTCTGCGAGCGCCGCTTCATCCATCGTTTCAATCCCGGCGCCGGTGAGGACGCGCTCGCCGTCGCCGATACCGATCTGTCCGGCGATGGCGAGCGCGGTGGCGGCGTGATCGCCGGTGATCATCTGCACGCGGATGCCCGCCGAATGACAGTCCGCAACGGCCTGTATTGCCTCCTCACGCGGCGGATCCACCATGCCGCACAGGCCGAGCAGGGTGAGGCCGTCGGCGACATCGTCGAAGCGCAACTCGCGTAGCCCCGCCTGTGCCGGTTTGCAGGCCAGCGCCAGTACGCGCTGACCCTGCCCGGCCATGGCGCGTAATTGTTCATGCCAGTACTCGATGTGCAGCGGTTGCTGCGCGCCGGCGATGCGTTCCAGACTGCACATCTCCAAGATGCGTTCCGGCGCGCCCTTGACATAGATCATCCCGTGCCCGGCATGATCGTGATTGAGCGTCGCCATAAAACGATGCTCGGATTCGAACGGGATCACGTCGGTGCGCGGCCAGCTCTCGGATTCCAGCATTGATTCAAAGCCGGCCTTGCGCGCCGCAACGACCAGCGCGGCCTCCGTGGGATCGCCCATGATGCGCCATTGCCCATCGTGCTGATCGAGAGACGCATCGTTGCACAACAATCCCGCGCGCAGCAGTTCCGCGACGGCGGGATAGTCCGCGACGTTGACGTGCCTGCCCTCGACCAAAAACTCACCGTGTGGCTCATAACCCACGCCGCTGACATGGAGCAACGCCACGTGCGTGGCCACGGTCTGCACCGTCATCTCGTTGCGCGTCAAGGTCCCCGTCTTGTCGGAGCAGACACAGGTCACGCTGCCCAGCGTCTCCACCGCGGGCAACACGCGGATGATGGCGTTGCGCCGCGCCATGCGCTGCACGCCGATGGCGAGCGTAATGGTCATGATGGCGGGCAGGCCCTCCGGAATGGCGGCAACCGCGAGGCCCACCGCGGCCATGAACATGTCCACGGCGCTGTAATCCCGCACCCGCACGCCGATGAGGAAGGTCAGCACGGCAATCGCCACAATGGCCGCGCTCAACCCTTTGCTGAAGCCGGCGATACGCCGCAACAACGGCGTCTCGATGCGCTCCACTTCCGCCAGCAGCTCGGAGATGCGCCCGATCTCGGTGTGATCGCCGGTCGCCACCACCACGCCGCTGCCCTGGCCGTAGCGCACCAGCGTCCCGGCATAGGCCATGCAGGTGCGATCACCCAGCGCAGCAGTTCCGCGACGGCGGGATAGTCCGCGACGTTGACGTGCCTGCCCTCGACCAAAAACTCACCGTGTGGCTCATAACCCACGCCGCTGACATGGAGCAACGCCACGTGCGTGGCCACGGTCTGCACCGTCATCTCGTTGCGCGTCAAGGTCCCCGTCTTGTCGGAGCAGACACAGGTCACGCTGCCCAGCGTCTCCACCGCGGGCAACACGCGGATGATGGCGTTGCGCCGCGCCATGCGCTGCACGCCGATGGCGAGCGTAATGGTCATGATGGCGGGCAGGCCCTCCGGAATGGCGGCAACCGCGAGGCCCACCGCGGCCATGAACATGTCCACGGCGCTGTAATCCCGCACCCGCACGCCGATGAGGAAGGTCAGCACGGCAATCGCCACAATGGCCGCGCTCAACCCTTTGCTGAAGCCGGCGATACGCCGCAACAACGGCGTCTCGATGCGCTCCACTTCCGCCAGCAGCTCGGAGATGCGCCCGATCTCGGTGTGATCGCCGGTCGCCACCACCACGCCGCTGCCCTGGCCGTAGCGCACCAGCGTCCCGGCATAGGCCATGCAGGTGCGATCACCCAGCGGCGCGCGCAACGCCACCGGTGCAATATCTTTTTCCGCCGGGAGCGACTCGCCGGTGAGCGAGGCCTCCTCGATGCGCAGATTTTTCACTTGGAACAGGCGCATGTCCGCCGGCACCCGGTCGCCGGATTGCAACATCACCACGTCGCCGGGCACCAGTTGTTCGGCGGGAATCAGCACCTGCCGCTGATCGCGCCACACCACGGCCTTGAGCGACAGCAGGCGCCGTATCGCCGCCAGCGCCTGCTCCGCCTTGCCCTCCTGAATGAAACCGATCAGCGCATTGATCACCACCACGCCGAGAATAACGCCGGTGTCCACCCAGTGCTGCAACAGGGCGGTAATCGCGGCGGCACCCAGCAATAAATAAATGAGCAGATTGTGAAACTGCTGCAACAGACGTTGCAGCGCTGTACGGCCGCGATGCAGGGTAAGTTGATTGGGGCCGTAATGCCTGACCCGCGCCGTCGCCGCCTCCGAGGTCAGGCCGGCGGGACCGCTCTCCAAGGCTCGCAGAACTTCGTTGTAGTCCAGCGCGTGAAACTGGATTCCCGGCATTTCCTGCCCTGGTTGAGACTCACTCGCGGCTTGACTCATCACGATCCCGCTCAATGGGCGGCTCCAGTTCAGCACGGTGGCCCCATTTGGCATAAAACCACTTTAATGCGAACGGCGGCAACACCGTGGTGATAATGATGACGATCAGGAGCGCTGCGTACTGCTGTGCGTCGAGAATGCCGTTGGTGAGGCCGAGTTGGGCGAAAATCAGCCCCACCTCGCCGCGCGGGATCATGGACAGGCCGATCGCCGACTGGCGCAAGCGGTTTTCGCGGATGAGGAATCCCGCCAGCCACTTGCCGAGCAGGGCGATAAGCAACAGCGCACCCGAAATGTGCCACACCAAGGCCGATGTCCAGTCCACCGCGTTCAGGTTAAGCGACACTCCCACCATCACGAAAAATATGGGCGTGTAGAGATGAATCAGGGGCCGCATCTGCTGCTCCAGACGTCGCGCCAATTCAGGACTCGGCGCCAGCGCCCGGTTGAGTAGCGGTGTAAAGGGAACGCCGAGCCGCTCGGCGATGGTGATGCGGAAGCGCTGTCCCATGGCGATGCCGGCGGCGAAGCCGCCCATGATGGCGGGCGCGCCGACCAAATGCGCCAGGTAGCTGAACAACATGATCAGGCTCACCACCATGGTGAGCAACAGTCCCGGCGATTCGCTGCGGCGGTCAAAATGATCTATCACCCATGATATCAGCTTCGCCGCTACGGGCGACAGAGTCATAAACAGAACAATGTACAGTGCAACCTGCCCTACCGATGCCAGCGTCACCTCGCCGAGCACGGCAAACTGGTACAGGAAGGCCAGCGCCAGCACGCCCAGGATATCGTCCAGCACCGCCGCGCCGATCACGATCTGCGCTTCGTCCGAGGAGCGCCGCTTCAGATCTGACAGCACGCGCACCGTGATGCCGATGCTGGTGGCGGTCAGTGTTCCGCCGATAAACAGGCTGGGTAGCAGGGACAGGTCGAACCCGTAGTAGGCGGCCACAAACCCGAAAATAAACGGCAACAGGAAGCCGCCGAGCGCCACCACCACGGGTTTCGCGCCCGCCTTGGCGAGGCGGAACACGTCGGTATCCATGCCGACTTCGAACAGCAGTAGAATGATCCCGATCTCGGCGAGGATTTTCAGTGTCGCATCGGGCGCGACCCAGCCCAGCAGGGAAGGCCCGATAATCAACCCGGCGGCCAGCTCGCCAATGACGGCCGGCACGCCCAGCCTGACCGCGACCTCCGACAAAAAGCGCGCCGCCAGCAGCAGCACCGCCAGCATCAGGAAAAAGTTGTGTAGTTCCATGAGCTATCTATACCCACTCCGGATGGCGCGTGCATTCTTTCATAGTAGTTACATAGACAGCATCCGTCTCCGGAAAGTGATGACAGCCATCAGCAATAGACATGCAGCCGCCGTGGCCGCGGGAAACAAAACTGTCGTCGGTGAATAATGTTCCAGCGCCAATATGACCAGGAAATTACGTGCTGTGAATAGCGCAAAGAACGTCAATTGTTCCGCAAACGGGTAGTGATAGGCCTTTCTGATAGTGGGCCCAAATCCAATAACCTCCACTGTGGTCAATATGACCACCGCCCATAACGGATCAGACGTCAGATACCAAAATGGCAATGAGGTCATGGCCAATATGAACAACACCCAGTCTGTTCTGGTAATGGTGCTGTCTGATTTTTTTATATAGGCCAGGAACGCGACATATATTGTAATGATTCCTGAAATGCCTATTGGCCAGGCGCCGGCTCCAGCGTTATCTTCAAGTTGCGCCAGGAAAACGATGAATGTAGTCGAGCCCCAAATAATCCAGGAAAATACATGAGGCCTGGTTTTTTCCTGAAGAATTGAACGTATGTACGGGAGAAATGCTACAAATGTAAGCGCAATGGCAATTGCACTAAAAACTTCTTTATATCCCATAGCTCAATTACCGTACGACTATTCAGCGCGGCCTGCCCCTGTTGCCGGAGCGGTTGGGGCTGGGCTTGGGTGCTGAGCGCGGTGCATGCTGGCGCAGGGGTTGCGCCGTGCCGGGGGTTGCACGGCGTTCGGCCTTGGCCTTGGCGCGGCCCCGTTCTTCAGCTTTCTTGGCGCGAATGCCTGCGATGCGTTCGGCCAGGGGGACTTCGAGGCGCGCTTCGGGCTTGGCGCTGTAGTCAAAGTCGGGCACGGTGACGCGGGGCAGGCGTTTGCCGAGCACCCGCTCGATGCTTTTCAGCTCCCCTTCTTCCTGCGGCGAGACGAAGGTGTAGGCGTCGCCGGTCAATTCCGCGCGTCCGGTTCTGCCGATGCGGTGGATGTAGTCCTCCGGCGCGAGCGGCACGTCGAAGTTGACCACGTGGCCGAGCGCGGTGACGTCTATGCCGCGCGCGGCGATGTCGGTCGCCACCAGTACGCGGTGCTTTCCGCTCTTGAATCCGGCCAGCGCGGCGGTGCGTTGCGCCTGGGAGCGGTTGCCGTGGATACGCTCGGCTCCGATTCCGTGTTTCACCAAGTATTCCGCGAGGCGATTGGTGCGGTGCTTGGTGCGCGTGAACACGAGCACTTCCTGCATGTCGCCGCGCTTCAGCAGCGCGAGCAGCAGCGCCGACTTCAGTTCTTGCGCCACCGGATAAACCGCCTGGGTGATGCCAACCGCCGGGGTGGACTGGCGCTCGATGTTAATCATGGCGGGGTCGCGCAGCATCTCGCGCGTGAGCGTCAAAATGGGCGCGGGCAGGGTGGCGCTGAAGAACAGGGTCTGGCGGCGCGCGGGGATATGACGCAGCACGCGGCGGATGTCGGGCAGAAAACCCATGTCGAGCATGCGGTCGGCCTCGTCCAGCACGAGGAATTCGAGTCCGTCGAGTTTGGCATACGGCGCCTTGAAGTGATCGAGCAGGCGTCCGGGCGTGGCAATGAGCACGTCTACCCCGCTGCGGAAGGCATGTTCCTGCGGGCCCATGCCCACGCCGCCATACACCGCCGCGCCGGTGAGCGGCGTGTGCGGCGCGAGTTCGTTCAGGTCTTCGAGAATTTGCGCCGCGAGTTCGCGCGTGGGGGTGAGCACCAGGGCGCGCGTTGTGCCGCGCGGCTTGTCCATCAGCCGGTGCAGGATTGGCAGCAGAAATGCCGCGGTCTTGCCGCTGCCGGTCATGGCGCAGGCGAGGATATCGCGCCCCGCGAGTGCGGGCGGAATGGCGTCGGCCTGGATCGGCGTGGGGCGGGCGTAGCCGAGTTCCTTGACGGCCTTGAGGAGGTTCGGATGAAGCTTCAGGGTGCTAAACGGCATGGGGTTTCCTTGTGCGATGAGTGCGGCGGGGCGCCACGGGAGCGGTGCGTGAAGTGGTATGGGAGATTTTATCAGGGTGGGCGGCGCTAGGCGAGGAGCGGCGTACCGGGCAATTGCATCAAGCCACCCTAGCCCCTCCCCTAGGAGAGGGGTTATTGATGGACTCTCCCGGAGGGAGAGGGAACTATTAATGCGCTCATCTGCGGTTTACGATCACTTGCCGGACATCAAGGCCAGACAGTTCGTTCATGAATTCTTTTAACGTGAAAAAGCCCATGCAGGGATAAGCGCCGCATTGGGCCAGTTCATCGCGCGCCAGCTTTTTGGCCAGGAGTATCGAGGGCACGCAGGGTATTTGCGGGCCGTCGCCGCTGCCTGCAATGATGTGCCAGGTGAGGCGGTTGGGCGCGCCGGAGTAATCCAGCCCGTCCAGCGCCACATGCATACCGCCCACGCTGCTGCCCGCGCCGGCAAAACATTCGCTGATGCGTTTTAACAGCGCGGCATGGTTGGCCCAGTTCTCCACCCGGTTCCAGCGTGCGAGCCACGACGCGCACCAGGTGGCAAGGTGCATGACGCCCAGTTCCAGCCCGGCGTAAAACACCACAGTCTCCATGCCGGGATAACGCGCCGGGAATAGTTGCAGATCGGGGATGTCGCAATTGCTCAGCCAGCGTTTACCCATCGCATCCGGATAGCGGTGCCGGTGCAGGCTCTGCCAGCCATAGACGGTTTTCCACACGCCGTTCTCAAAGCGTTGAAAGGGTTTGCCGCAATAGCTCAAAATCGCCTTGACGGTGGCGAGGCCGCGCGGCGTTTGATTGCCGGGATTAATCCCGATATCTATCGTGGTGAGCGCTGAAAACTCCGGCAGGTAGTGATCCACCACCGCGCTCGTCAGGCCGGGTACGGTGCTCGCTCCGCTCACCAGCAGTATGTTTTTGCGCCGCGCCGCGATGCTAAGCTCGCCGATACCGCATACGAACGAACGGCTGTCGGCCAGGTCAACACAGTGCACGCCCGCCTCGATGCAGGCATGGGCGACGTGATAGTCCTGCCCTTGAAACGGGCCGCAAGTGTGAATCAACGCCTTGGCGCCGGATTTGCGCAGCTTGATCGCCAAATCGGAAGCGCGCATGTCCATGGCGAGTGCGCGTATTTCGCCGCCTGGATGGCTGTTGCGAAGTTCCTCGGCGTAACGTTCCGCCGCAGCACCATCACGGCCGGCGACAATCACTTCAATGGCTGCATCCGCCGCAAGCGCCCTGCTGACGCGGCTGCCGAACGTGCCGTAACCGCCCAACACCAGTACCGGATAGCGCATAGTCACCTCAGTTCTGGCCGCCTGCCTTTATACATAGCGCGGGTTACAGAGACGGGGCGTACTCCTCAAAACATTCCGTGCTGCTGTTATAGTGCAGTAATTCGCCGCGGTCAATATCGAAATACCAGCCGTGCAGATGCAGCGCGCCTTGCTCCACGCGCTCGCGCACCCAGGGGAAGGTGAACAGGTTGCGCAGCGAAACCTGTATCGCGGCCTGTTCGCAGGCGCGCTGGCGCACTGCATCCGGCGAATGCGCATGCCGGGTGTTGACCTTCTGGCGCGCCTCTTCGGCGATGGCCATCCAGGGAATGATGAACTCGCCCTGCGGGGCTTGGATGCCTTGCAGCAGCGACTGTATGCCGCCGCACTGCGAGTGGCCCAGTACGATGATGTGCTTGACGTGCAGGCTGCGCACCGCGAACTCCAGAGCGGCGCTGGTGCCGTGGTAGCCGCCGCCCATCTCGCACGGCGGCACCAAGTTGGCGACGTTGCGCACCACGAACAGGTCGCCGGGATTGGAGTCGGTGATGATGGCGGGGTCCACGCGCGAATCGCAGCACGCCACCACCATGACGCCGGGCGACTGTCCCTGCCGTGCAAGCTGATCGTAAAGATCGGGCTGGCCTTCAAAATATCGCGTGCGGAAGCGGGCAAACCCCTCAACCAGCTTTTTGATCTGTTCCATTCAAGCCTGGACTAAACGATTTCCGTGTCCGGCGCGCCTTCGGTGAATACTCGGCTGGCCAGAATATCGCCGGCCTCGATGGTGACCAGGTCTTTCTTGGTAAGCTTGGCGCCGGGCTTGGCAAACAGGCGATTGGCCTGGCGCAGGCGCGCGCGGTCGAGAGCATTGCGCACGCTGCGCGCGTTGGCGAAGTGCGGCATCTTCATGCGCTTGATGATGTAGTCGGCGAACGCCCGCTCGGCATCGGAGCTGAAGCGGTACTGCTGCTCTTCCAGCATCAGCCTGGCGATCGCCACCAGTTCGTCCGGCGCGTAATCGGGGAAATCAATGTGGTGCGCGATGCGCGAGGACATGCCGGGATTGCTTTGGAAGAACCGGTCCATCTTGTCTTTGTAGCCGGCCAGAATCACCACCAGGTCTTCACGCTGGTTTTCCATCACCTGCAATAAAATCTCGATGGATTCGGCGCCGTAGTCGCGCTCGTTTTCCGGCTTGTACAGGTAATAGGCTTCGTCTATGAACAGCACGCCGCCCATCGCTTTTTTCAATACTTCCTTGGTCTTGGGCGCAGTGTGGCCGATGTATTGGCCGACCAGATCATCGCGCGTGACGGCCACCAGGTGGCCCAGGCGTATGTAGCCCAGACGGTGCAGGATTTCCGCCATGCGCATCGCGACCGTGGTCTTGCCGGTGCCGGGGTTGCCGGTGAAGCACATGTGCAGGCTCGGCGCGCCAGCGGTCAGCCCGATGCCCTTGCGCAGACGGTCCACCAAGAGTAGCGCGGCGATCTCGCGGATGCGCGTCTTGACCGGCTTCAAGCCGATGAGTTCGCGATCGAGCTTGTCCAGCACCTCTTGCACGTGCGAGTCGCGGAACGCGGCGTCCAGGTCCACCGGCGTGGCGTCTGGGACGGCGTGCAGGGCCTTGGGCCCAGGTTTGGTATCTTGTCCGGCGATGGGGTCGCTCATGGCTTATCTCCAGAATATTCCTCCATGATGAGGAGGGCGTGAAACAGAAAAACGGGGCGGCGTTGCGCCGCCCCTGATACAACAGTTGGCAGGATTAATACCGCTCGCCCTCAGGCTTGTCGGTGGCGTAGGAATGCACGGTGTAACGGATGTTGCGGCCGTGCGATTCCTGGCGCACCAAGCCGAAGCCGGGTTCGTTCTTGGGACGGTTGACGAGGTACGACATGCGCAGAGACTCCACGCCGCGCGAACTGTCGAACGCCGTGACCCGGATGTAATGATTGGGGAAGGTCTTACGGCAGTTGCTGATCTCCAGCATGATTCCCGCCGGGTCCTTCAGGTCGAACATCGGCATGCCGTACATTTCCCAATAGGTGTTGCGCGGGTGCGGATCGTCGGTGTACTCGACGTTGACCGCCCAGCCGTTGTTCAGCGCGTACTTGATCTGCGCGGTGATCTGCGCGTCGGTGAGATCAGGCAGGAACGAGAACTGTCCCTGCGTGACCTTGTTGCCTGGATTGGTCATCATGGTTGCTTATCTCCTCAAATTCGTAGTTTCAGAAATCCTCCCTCGCCCCCCTTTGAAAAGGGGGGAAGGGGGATTTAATTAAACGCTGGCCGTGGCCGTCGGCACGAAGTCGGCGGTGTCGGTGGACTCGTAGTTGAAGGTGATGTCCTTCCAGGTATCCAGCGCGGCCTTGAGCGGCGAACACCACTTGGCGGCCTTCTCCAGCACCTGCGGACCTTCATTCCAGATATCAACGCCTTCGTTGCGCGCCTGAATCATGACTTCCAGCGCCACGCGGTTCGCAGTCGCGCCCGCCTGGATGCCCATCGGGTGGCCGATGGTGCCGCCGCCGAATTGCAGCACCACGTCTTCGCCGAGATAGTGCAGCAACTGGTGCATCTGACCGGCGTGGATACCGCCGGACGCCACCGGCATCACCTTGTTCAAGGACGCCCAGTCCTGCTCGAAGAACAGGCCGTGTTCCAGGCTCTGCGGGGTGTGCGTCTCGCGCAGGGTGTCGTAGAAACCCTTGATCATCAAGGGGTCGCCTTCCAGCTTGCCGACCACGGTGCCGGCATGGATGTGATCCACGCCCGCCATGCGCATCCACTTGCAGATCACGCGGAAGTTCATGCCGTGATTCTTCTGGCGCGAGTAGGTCGAGTTACCGGCGCGGTGCAGGTGCAGAATCATGTCGTTCTTGCGCGCCCACTTGGCCATGGACTGAATGGCGGTGTAGCCGATGACAAGATCAATCATGACGATGCAGGAGCCCAGCTCCTTGGCGAACTCGGCGCGCTCGTACATCTCTTCCATAGTGCCGGCGGTGATGTTGAGGTAGTGACCCTTCACTTCACCGGTGGCGGCGGAGGCCTTGTTCACGGCGTCCATGCAGTACAGGAAGCGGTCACGCCAGTGCATGAACGGCTGCGAGTTGATGTTCTCGTCGTCCTTCACGAAATCGAGACCGCCCTTGAGGGCCTCGTACACCACGCGGCCGTAGTTGCGGCCCGACAGGCCGAGCTTGGGCTTGGTGGTGGCGCCGAGCAGCGGGCGGCCAAACTTGTCCAGTCGCTCGCGCTCCACCACGATGCCGGTGGCCGGGCCTTGGAAGGTCTTGAGGTAGGCGACCGGGATGCGCATGTCTTCCAGGCGCAGCGCCTTCACCGCCTTGAAGCCGAACACGTTGCCGATGATCGAGGCAGTCAGGTTGGCGATCGAGCCGGGCTCGAACAGATCGAGATCATAAGCAATGTAGGCGAAGTACTGCTGCTCGGTCTTGGTGCCGGGGCCGGTGTTGGGCACCGGGTCCACGCGGTAAGCCTTGGCGCGGTATAGTTCGCAGGCGGTCAAACGATCGGTCCATACCACGGTCCAGGTGGCAGTGGACGATTCGCCGGCGACGGCGGCGGCGGCCTCATCGGCGTCCACACCTTCCTGCGGGGTGATACGGAACATCGCGATCACATCGGTATCCTTGGGCTTGTAATCCGGCTCCCAATAACCCATCTTCTTGTAAGGTATTACGCCGGATTTATAGCGCTCCTTACCTTCCTTCATCGTTCCACCAGCTTCAGTCTTTGCCATGTTGGCCTCCAATGATTTTAAATTTACTCCCGCGCTTTTAGCGTGGGCTCTTCAACAACAATGGGGTTACCAAAGGGGAGAAGCGTTAGCTCTCCCCTTTGGTCGTCCCGCGTGGTTTCATACCGCGCGGGACGAAAATATTGATTCCGCCGCCTGGCGCGGGACTCTCCGCACCGAGCGTCCAGTACCACTGGCGCCTACTCTAACCCGGCTTAACCATAAATGATATTCAGTATTTTTGATATGTGTCATAATATTTAACTTATGATAGAATGCGCCTCATGAGGAACAGCACCTTACGCCAGCTCAAGGTATTCGAGGCGGTGGCGCGCCATTTGAATTATACGCGCGCCGCCGAGGAACTCTATCTCACCCAGCCCGCCATCTCCATGCAGATCAAGCAGGTCGAAGAAAACGTCGGCCTGCCGCTGTTCGAGCATCTGGGCAAACGCATTCATCTCACTGCGGCGGGACGGGAACTGCTTGCGCTGTGCCGCGACATCTTCGGCAAATTCGCCGAATTCGAGATGAGCGTGGCGGACATGAAGGGGATGAAGAAGGGCCAGTTGCGCCTGGCGGTGATCACCACCGCGGAATATTTCGCGCCGCGCCTGATCGGGCCATTCTGCCAGCACTATCCGGGCGTGGACGTGTCGCTGCAGGTGATCAACCGCGAGAGCGTGTTGCAGCGCTTGGCGGACAATCTCGATGATCTCTACATACTCGGCCAGCCGCCGGAAAACCTTGAGGTACATTCCCAGCCGTTTCTGGAAAATCCGCTGGTGGTGGTGGCGCCGCGCGACCATGCGCTGGCGAAGAAAAAATGCATCGCGCTGAAACGCCTGGCCGGGGAGCCATTTCTGATGCGCGAGCCGGGCTCCGGCACGCGCATGGCGGCGCAGCGTTTGTTCGATGAACACGGCATCAAGCTCAACATCCGCATGGAACTGGGCAGCAACGAGGCAATCAAGCAGGCCATTGCGGGAGGCCTGGGCGTCTCGGTGCTGTCGCGCCACACCCTGGCGCTGGAAGGCGAGCGCGGCCCGCTCACGATCCTCGATGTGCAGCACTTTCCCATTCAACGCCACTGGTATCTGGTCTATCCCGCGGGCAAACAGTTATCGGTGGTGGCGCGCACGTTTTGCGACTATCTGCTGGCCGAAGGCAGGCGCATTTCCAGGAAATGAAGGGCACGGCTTCTTGGCATCTCAACACGGTCAAGGTATAGTGTTGCGAACCCTTGAGGGAGAGACTCCGCGCCTGGCTTTAACCGGGCAGCGGGGCGCCGAAGGCGCAACCCGCCCGGAATCGCTCAGGCAAAAGGACCGCAAGGGTAATTAACATCATTCTGGAGAGAGCATCCGTTTTGATCTTGCGGATGACACCGACGGGGCTCAAGCTCTCAGGTCACAAGACAGAAGGGCGATCACTGTACCGGTGCGGCCGTTGCGGTGATCGCCCTTTTTTATTTTCTTGAGATCATCATGGGACACCGGACACCTTTATATAACGAACACCTCGCCGCGGGCGCCAAGATCGTGGACTTCGCGGGCTGGGACATGCCGATTCATTACGGCTCGCAGATCGAGGAGCACCATCAGGTGCGCCGCGCGGCGGGCATGTTCGACGTGTCGCACATGACCATCGTGGATTTGCGCGGCGCGGAAACGCGCGCGTTTCTCAAACACCTTATCGCCAACAATGTAGACAAGCTGAAGCCCCGGCAGGCGCTATACACCTGCATGTTAAACGAACAGGGCGGAGTGATAGACGACCTGATCGTCTATTTCATGCAGGAAGACTGGTTCCGCATCGTGGTGAACGCCGCCACGCGCGCAAAGGATTTGGCCTGGATCAACCAGCGGGTGGGCGCATACAAGGTCAGCGTCACCGAACAGCCGGAACTGGCCATGATTGCGGTGCAGGGGCCGCAGGCGCGCGAGCGCGTGTATGAGGTGCTGGATGCGAAGCTGCGCGAGCAGGCCGCCCAGCTCAAACCATTTTATGCGACTTGTGAAGGCGAGGTGTTTATTGGCCGCACCGGCTACACCGGCGAGGATGGTTTTGAATTGCTGTTGCCGGGCAAAGACGCGGTACAACTGTGGCGCGCGCTGCTTGAAAAAGGCGTAAAGCCGATAGGGCTGGGTGCACGCGACACGCTGCGTCTGGAGGCGGGCATGAATCTGTACGGTACGGACATGGACGAAACGATTACCCCGCTGGAATGCGGGTTGGAATGGACCGTGGCATGGGAGCCTGCGGCGCGCAATTTTATCGGCCGCGCAGCGCTGGAAAAGCAAAAGGCGCAAGGCGCGCAACGTAAGCTGGTGGGGCTGGTATTGAACGAAAAAGGCGTGCTGCGCAATCATCTCAAAGTAATCGTGGATGGTGTAGGTGCCGGCGCTGGTGAGGGTGAGGTCACCAGCGGCGGATTTTCGCCTACCTTAAGCAAGGCCATCGCACTGGCGCGCGTGCCCGCCGCCACCGGCGCGCAGTGCGCCGTGGAGATACGCGGCAAGCTTGTACCCGCCACCGTAGTGAAGCCGCCTTTCGTACGTAACGGCAAATCTTTGGTCTGAAGTTTTCAGAGGAACTTACTATGAGCAACATACCGAAACATCTTAAATACACCAAAACCCACGAATGGGTGGAGACGCAGCCAGACGGCACGGTGAAGGTCGGCATCACCGATCACGCGCAGGACTTGCTGGGCGACGTGGTGTACGTGGAACTGCCCAAGCCGGGCCGCAAAACCAAGGCGGGTGAGGCGTGCGCGGTGGTGGAGTCGGTCAAGGCGGCGTCGGACATCTACAGCCCCCTCGCGGGCGAAGTGGTTGAAACCAACGGCGCGCTCACCGATCAACCGGAGCTGGTCAACAAGGACGCCTACGGCAGCGCCTGGATGCTGCGCCTCAAGCCCGCCAATCCGGCAGAGTTGAACAGCTTGCTCGACGCCGAGGGTTACGAGTCCTTCATTGCCTCCGAGGCGCACTAAAGCACATCATGCCGTTTATTCCGCACACCGAAGAAGACGTCCGCGAGATGCTCGCCGCCATCGGCGTGAGCAGCGTCGCCGAGTTGTTCGACGAGATTCCGCCCGCGCTGCGCGGCGGAAAACTAACCCAGGTTCCAGCGCCGCTTTCCGAGATGGAAGTCGCGCGCTTGATGAGCGCGCGCGCGGCGCAAGACGGCAGCCCGCTGTGCTTCATTGGCGCGGGTGCGTATGAACATCACATCC
>JAMCTV010000098.1:3856-9557 GCA_023381235.1 Gammaproteobacteria bacterium | reverse complement strand
TGATTTTTTCGGTTTTGTACAGCGCCATCATCGCCTGGCCCATGGCCTGGCGGTCATCGCCGTGGCGTTCGCGGATGGACTGGATGCGCGGTTGCAGCTTGCGCATATTGGCCATGGAGCGGTAACTCGCCGCGGATAAATGGTAGAACACCAGCTTCACCAGGAGCGTGAGCAGCACGATGGCCCAGCCCCAGTTGCCGACCACGCCGTGGATGTATTCGAGCAGCCAGAACAGCGGCTGCGCGATGACGGTGAGCACGCCGTAGTCCACGGTGAGGTCAAGGTTGGGCGCGATTTCCTTTAAATGATCCTGTAGCTTCGGCCCGGCGTAGAGCCTGATGGCCAGCGTCGCGCTCTGCCCGGATGCGATGGTTTGCTCCGGCTGCACCACGCCCACCAGGTAGCGCGGCTCGGCCTCAGCGGCCACGCCCGCCAGCGCCTTGGTGTAATAATGGTTGCGCGCCGCCGCATCCGGCACCCAGGCGCCGACGAAATAGTGCTGCAACAACGCCGCCCAGCCGCCCTGTACGTCGCGCGCGAGGTTTTTTTCCTTCATGTCGTCGAAGCTGATTTTTTCGTATTTATTCTCCGCGCCCGACAACACCGCACCGGTGTAGGTATAAATAAAACCGGCCTTGCCCGATTCCGGCGCGCGCTGGAATTGCGCGTACAGGCGTCCTTTCCAGTCCTCGGCGC
Source organism: Gammaproteobacteria bacterium (assembly GCA_023381235.1). Taxonomy (GTDB): domain Bacteria; phylum Pseudomonadota; class Gammaproteobacteria; order SURF-13; family SURF-13; genus SURF-13. Next base: position 8,861 of record JAMCTV010000098.1, on the reverse strand, counting down.
CGGTATTCTTGACCTCATAGCTCAGGCCAATCTCATAACTGCCGCGCTTGAAGGTGTAGGTCTTGGTCACCTGCACGCCCTGCGGGCCGGTCCAGGTGAGCGGTACCTTGATCTCGTCACTGTTCGGCGCCAGGCGATACTCGGTCTGCGCGATCTGGTACGCGGCATGATGATCCGGCGCGCCGTTTTGCGATAACAATCCGCTCTGCGCGATGAATAATTTTTCCGCCTGTTCGTTAAATAGCCGGAACGGCTCATCAGGCTTATTCGCCGCCACCGGATAGGCCAGCAAATCCAGGCGGCGCAAGTCTCCGCCCGCGCTGTTGATCTCCACTTGCAGCACATCGGTGCTCACGCGGATACGCTGCCCATTATTGGCCAAGACCTCCGGGGCAGGGCCGGGGGCGGCGGGCGCATCGGCGTTACTTGCCGCCGCCGCCGGCACGCTGGGCGCGTCCGCGGGCTGCTCTGGCGCTGCGGGTACTTCAGCCGCGGGTTGCGCCGTGGTCACTCCGGGCTTCGCGCCGTAGTCCTGTTGCCAGGCCTGCCAGATGAGCAGCAGGACAAAGGCCAGCGCCATATAAAGTATGAGCTTTTTGTTTTCCATTTTTAAAGTGAGCGTGATCTGTGGGTCAATGCCGGCGGCACCGGGTCATAACCGCCTTCATGCCAGGGGTGGCAGCGCAACAAGCGCCTGGCAGCGAGCCACGCGCCGTAATACGCGCCGTGATGGTTGATCGCCTCCAGGGCGTAACAGGAACAACTGGGATGAAAGCGGCAGTGCTGCCCCAGCCAGGGGCTGAGCAGATAGCGGTAGCAGCGGATGAGGCCGGTCAGGATTTTTTGCATCGGGCGAGTTGGGGCCAGAGTTTGTGCAGGGTGTCGCGTAATTGCCGCCTGGTTTTTTGATCCGCGCCGCGCCGGGCCAGTACCACGCAGTCCAGGTTGCCGAGCTCGTCGCGGTGCAGGCGGAAAAATTCACGCGCCACGCGTTTTACCCGGTTGCGCGCGGCGGCGGATTTTATCGCGGCCTTGGACACCGCCAGACCCAGGCGCGCATACCCGCACTCGTTGCGGCGCGCCACGATTTGCAGGGTGTCGTCACCGGCGCGGCAGGAGTTCTCGAATACGCGCCGGTACTGTTCTGGCTGGTTCAGCCGGTGGCTGCGCGGGTGAGGCGTGCGCGGCAAACTGCGGTTTAAGCGCTGAGACGCTTGCGGCCCTTGGCGCGCCGCGCCTTGATCACCGCCCGCCCGCCCGGCGTCGCCATGCGGGCGCGGAAGCCGTGGGTGCGCTTGCGTTTGATGATGCTGGGCTGGAATGTTCTCTTCATGTTCGCACTACGGACACCCTGCACAAACTCTGGCTGATCAGGTTTTTAATTCACAAACAGCCCATTTTATTTCCCGGCGCACTGTATGTCAATGTAAAAACTGCTCTTTCACGCCCCTCTCTTCGTTTGTCTGGCGCGCGTGCTGTTTACCGTATAGACTGAACGCCTGCTGATTGTGTCCAGATAGTACAGTAAACTATCCGCGCCGCGTGTCCGCCAGCCGTGCGCACGCCGTAAGACGCCTTTTCAGCATCCTGTGAGGGGGTCGTTGCTTTGGGTCTGTGGGAAAAATGTCTCGGCCGCCTGGAAGGCGAGCTGTCTCCGCAACAATTTAACACCTGGATCCGTCCGCTGCATGCCATCGAGGACGGCGCCAGCCTGCGCCTGCTTGCCCCCAACCGTTTTGTGCTGGACTGGGTGAACGAACGCTTCATCGAACAGATCAATGCCGCCGTGGTGCAGCTTGCCAACGGCAGGGCGCCGCGGGTGCAGATCGAGGTCGGCGCCAGGCGCCAGATCGCGCCCGCGCCCACCCCGGCGCAGCAAGGGGCGACGCTTATCGGTAGCGCCGCCGCACGCGACAGCGGGCCGACCTGGCTGAACCCGGAATATACCTTCGACGCCTTCGTGGCGGGCAAATCCAACGAGCTCGCGCGCGCCGCCTCGCTGCAGGCGGCACAGGACCTGACCGGCGCCTACAACCCGCTGTTTATTTACGGCGGCGTGGGCCTCGGCAAGACACATCTGATGCACGCCATCGGCAATTACATCAAGCAGCACCGCCCCGCGGCGCGCGTGGTATATCTCCACTCCGAGCGCTACGTGGCGGACATGGTCAAGGCGCTGCAGCACAACACCATTGACGATTTCAAGCGTTACTACCGTTCGGTGGATGCGCTGCTCATAGACGATATTCAGTTCTTTGCCGGCAAGGAGCGCTCGCAGGAAGAGTTCTTCCACACCTTCAATGCGCTGCTTGAAGGTCAGCGCCAGGTTGTGATGACCTGCGACCGCTACCCGAAAGAGGTAAGCGGGCTGGAAGAGCGCCTGACCTCGCGTTTCGGCTGGGGCCTGACCGTGGTCATCGAGCCGCCGGAACTGGAAACGCGCGTCGCGATTCTGATGAGCAAGGCGGAACAGGTGGAGACGCAACTGCCCGACGACGTCGCCTTCTTCATCGCCAAGCGTTTCCGCGCCAATATCCGCGAACTGGAGGGCGCTTTGCGGCGCGTGGTCGCCAACGCGCGTTTCACCCACCGGCCCATCACGCTGGAGCTTGCCAAAGAGGCGCTGCGCGACCTGCTTGCGTTACAGGACAAACTGGTCACGATTGAAAACATCCAGAAAACCGTGGCGGATTACTACAAGATGCGTGTGGCTGACCTGAACTCGCCGCGCCGCTCGCGCACCTTGGCGCGCCCGCGCCAGATCGCCATGGCGCTGGCCAAGGACCTCACCAACAACAGCCTGCCCGAGATTGGGCGCGCCTTCGGCGGACGCGATCACACCACCGTGATACATGCCTGCCGCAAGGTTTGTGAGTTGAAAGATGGGGATGCACGGCTTGCAGAGGAATATTCAGTGCTTGTGCGTATCCTGACCTCTTGATGTGGATATACTGTGGATAATATTCGGTACAACTCCCAGATATAATTTATCCACAGAAAACACAATGATATAGGATAGTTATCCACAGCACTAGAACATTATAACATATTGATTTAGAATGGATTATACTGGTTACTCAGCAAAACGGCCAACAATCAATAACTAAAGGTTAAAGTAAATGAAACTTATACTTACTCGCGATACATTGCTGCGCCCGCTACAGCTTGTAGGCGGTGTGGTGGAGCGTAAACAGACCCTACCCATACTCTCCAATGTTCTGGTTACCGTGGAGAAAGACAGCATGACGGTCACGGCAACCGACTTGGAGGTTGAATTGACGGTAAACGTCCCGCTGGATAAACCGGCGGAGGCGGGAAAGGCTACCCTGCCGGCGCGCAAGCTGCTGGATATCTGCCGCGCCTTGCCTGAAGGAGCGGCGGTGGAACTGAGTGTCGAGAAGGAGCGCGGCGTGCTGCGCAGCGGGAAAGGACGCTTCGCCCTTGCCACCTTGCCCGCCGCGGAATTCCCCGCGCTGGAGAAGCTGCAGCCGGAGGTGGAGTTCACCATACCGCAGGCTCAGTTGCGCCGCCAACTGGAGCGCACCCAGTTCGCCATGGCGCAACAGGACGTACGCTATTACCTCAACGGCATGCTCGTTGAGCTCAAGCCGGAACGCCTGATTACTGTCGCCACCGACGGCCACCGCATGGCGCTGTGTGACACGCACGCGCAACACCCGTGTAAACAAGACAAACAGGTTATCCTGCCGCGCAAGGGCGTGCTAGAGCTGCAACGCATCCTGCAGGACCAGGAGGGTGAAGTGACGGTGCAGCTTACCAGCAACCACATCCGGTTCATCGCGGGCGCAGTGACGCTTACCTCCAAACAGATAGACGGACGCTTTCCCGATTACCAGCGGGTGCTGCCGCGCACCGACGACAAATGTGTCGAGGCGGCGCGTGAACCGCTGCGCCAGGCCTTGGTGCGGACCTCCGTACTGTCCAACGAGAAATTCCGCAGCGTGCGCATGCAGTTCAAGCCGGGCGAACTGCACCTGCACACGCACAACCCGGAGCAGGAGGAGGCGGAGGAAGACATCGCCATTGACTACCAGGGCGAGCCGCTGGAGGTGGGATTCAACGCCAATTACCTGCTCGATGCGCTGAATGCAGTGGGCCAGGACAAGGTGCGGATTTATCTTACCGATAGCAACAGCAGCGCCCAACTGGAGGGGGTGGAGGCGGACGGCTGCAAGTATGTCGTGATGCCGATGCGGCTGTAGGGCGGGGCCCTATGTTCCACGTGGAACATTAGGAGGTAGGCAAGCAAAACTATCTCAATGTTCCACGTGGAACATCGCCCAGCTTGGCCACAAAACCGGCGACAGCAGAGTGAAAATCAGCTATAATTTTAGCTGTTACCGACTCGCAAAATGAACCAGCCTGCCGCCATCTACGACTCCACCAGCATCAAGGTCCTCAAGGGGCTGGACGCGGTACGCAAGCGCCCCGGCATGTACATCGGCGACACCGATGACGGCACCGGTTTGCACCACATGGTGTTCGAGGTGGTGGACAATGCGGTGGACGAGGCGCTGGCCGGCTACTGCACCGAGGTCACGGTCACCATTCACGCCGACGGCGGGGTCAGCGTCACCGACAACGGGCGCGGCATCCCGGTGGACATCCACCGGGAAGAGGGCGTCTCCGCCGCCGAGGTCATCATGACCACGCTGCACTCCGGCGGTAAATTCGACAGCGATTCATACAAGGTGTCCGGCGGCCTGCACGGCGTGGGCGTGTCGGTGGTGAACGCCCTGTCCGACGTGCTGCGCCTCACCATCCACCGCGACGGCAAAAAGCACCAGCAGGAATATCACCTCGGCGTACCCAAGGCCCCGCTCAAGGTGGTCGGCGAGAGCCAGCAGCGCGGCACCGAGGTGTATTTCAAGCCCAGCCCGACCATCTTCACCCATATTGATTTTCACTACGACATCCTGGCCCAGCGCCTGCGCGAGCTGTCGTTCCTGAACTCCGGCGTGCGCATCCGCCTGCTCGACGAGCG
>JAMCTV010000098.1:0-3846 GCA_023381235.1 Gammaproteobacteria bacterium | reverse complement strand
TGTTCGAGTACCAGGGCGGCATCCGCGCCTTCGTCGAGTTCCTCAACCGCAACAAGACCCCGATCCACCCCAAGGTGTGCTACGTGAATACGGTGCAGGGTGGGGTGGTGGTGGAGGCGGCGTTGCAGTGGAACGACTCCTATCAGGAGAGCATGTTCTGCTTTACCAACAATATCCCGCAGCGCGACGGCGGTACTCATTTGGCCGGTTTCCGCGCCGCGCTTACCCGCACCATCAACCACTATGTCGAGCGCGAGGCCAAGAAGGAAAAGCTCGCCCTGACCGGCGATGACGCGCGAGAGGGCCTTACCGCCGTGCTTTCGGTCAAGGTGCCCGACCCCAAGTTTTCCTCGCAGACCAAGGAAAAACTGGTGTCGTCCGAGGTCAAGCCGGTGGTGGAGTCGGTGCTGGGCGAGAAGCTGGAAGAATTCCTGATGGAAAACCCGGCCGAGGCCAAGGCCATCGTGGGCAAGGTGATGGAGGCCGCGCGCGCGCGCGAGGCGGCGCGCAAGGCGCGCGAGATGACGCGGCGCAAGGGCGCGCTCGACCCGGCCGGTCTGCCCGGCAAGCTCGCCGACTGCCAGGAGAAGGACCCCAGCCTGTCCGAACTGTTTCTGGTGGAGGGCGATTCGGCGGGCGGCTCGGCCAAGCAGGGGCGCGACCGGCGCTGCCAGGCCATACTGCCGCTCAAGGGCAAGATTTTGAACGTGGAGCGCGCGCGCTTCGACAAGATGTTGTCCTCGGCCGAGGTGGCCACGCTCATCACCGCGCTCGGCTGCGGTATCGGGCGCGAGGATTACACCCCGGACAAGCTGCGCTACCACCGCATCATTCTCATGACCGACGCCGACGTGGACGGCTCGCACATCCGCACCCTGCTGCTCACCTTCTTTTACCGCCAGATGCCGGAGCTGATCGAGCGCGGCCATGTGTACATCGCCCAGCCGCCGCTGTACAAGGTCAAGCGCGGCAAGCAGGAGCGCTACGTCAAGGATGACGCCGAGATGGCCGAGTATCTGATGCACTCCGCGCTGGAAGAGGCCGCGCTTACTCCGCGCGCGGGCGCGGACGCCCTGCGCGGCGCGGCGCTGGAGACCGTGGCGCGGCGCTATGACGCGCTGCAAAACACCCTGCAACGCCTGGCGCGGCGCTACGATCCGATACTGCTGGAGTGCATGCTGCACCTGCCGCGGCTGATGCCCGAGGCGCTGCAGGACGAGGCCGCCGCGCCCGCCTGGTTCGCGCAACTGGCAGAGCACTGCAACGCCTTGGGCCAGGCGCATTACGAGATCAAGCTGGCGCGCGTGGCGGGCCAGTATCAGGCGCTGGTGCGCATCGTCAAACACGGCGTGATGTACACCCAAGCGCTCGCCGCCGACCTGTTCAGTTCCGAGGAATATCGCAGCCTGGCTCAGCTCGGCGCGGAGCTGAGCCAACTGATCGGCCCCGGCGCGCAGGTCGAGCGCGGTGAGCGCAGCCAGCCCGTGGACAGCTTCAAGCAGGCGCTCGAATGGCTGATGGAAGAGGCCAAGCGCGGCCTCACCGTGCAGCGCTACAAGGGCTTGGGCGAAATGAACCCGGAACAACTGTGGGACACTACCATGAACCCTGCAACGCGCCGCATGTTGCGCGTGCAGATCGAGGACGCGGTGGCCACCGACGACATCTTCACCACCCTGATGGGCGACCAGGTCGAGGCAAGGCGCGAGTTCATCGAGAAAAACGCGCTACTGGTCGCCAACCTCGACATTTAATACATGGGCACCTCTAAAAATGCGTCTTTTGTCTTTATGCGGCGTTGGAATTCTGCTCGGAATGCTCATGTACCGGCGTGTACACTCCGCTTCCTCGCAGAATTCCGCCTTGTCTAAAGCCAAAATCCACTATTTATTAGAGGTGCCCACATGAAAAAGAGCGGCGTGATCATCGGCGGCTTTTTTGCCTTGCTGCTGCTAGCCGCGCTGGCGTATTTGTGGAGCACCTCCGCCGCGCGCGCGCCGGAATTGAAGCTTACCCTGCTCGACGGCAGCCCCATGCAGCTTGCCGCCCTGCAAGGCAAGCCGGTGCTGGTCACGTTCTGGGCCACCACCTGCACCACTTGCGTCAGCGAGATGCCGCACTTGGTCGAGCTGTACCGCGAACTGAAGCCCAAGGGTTTCGAAATCCTCGCCGTCGCCATGCCCTACGACCCGCCCGCCGATGTCGCCACCCTGGTGCAGGCGCGGCAACTGCCTTACCTCATCGCCCTCGATCAAGACAGCAGCGCCACGCGCGCCTTCGGCGACGTGCGCATCACGCCCACCAGCTTCCTGCTCAGCCCGGACGGCGCAATCGTGCGCCGCACGCAAGGCCGCATGGACATGGCCGAGCTGCGCGCGCAAATCCTGTCCATGCTGCCCGAACCGCCCCAGGCCAAGCTGTAAACCCCGCGCATGGCCTGGGTCAAGGCGCTGCATATCATCTTCATGACCGCCTGGTTCGCGGGCCTGTTTTATCTGCCGCGTTTGTTCGTCTACCACGCCATGACTGAAGATGCCGCCGGCAGCGAACGCTTCAAGCTCATGGAGCGCAAACTATTTTTCTTCATCACCCCGTGGGCCATCCTCACCATCCTGTTCGGACTGTGGATGCTATGGGACTACGCCTGGGCGTTATACGCCAACCAGATTTGGCTGCACGCCAAATTATTTTTGGTGCTGCTGCTCATCGCCTACCACCTCTACTGCTACAAACTGCTGCAAGACTTCAAACACGACCGTAACCGCCGCAGCCACGTGTTCTACCGATGGGTGAACGAGGCGCCGGTGCTGCTGCTGTTCGCTATTGTCATCCTAGCCATTGTTAAGCCGCTCTAGCGGCCTCCCGCCACTGGCCCCGGGAAACTGGTTGCTCCGGCCAAGTTAGACATTCGTTATTTGAGAGAAGGTACACGCTCGCTTCGCTCGTGCGCCGGGGGGATTTTATCCTGATTTTCCGCCAACAATCCGCCAAACACCCGACCAATCCCAGCCGGCATTCTCCGTTGTCGACACCGGCTGGCTGGCCAATCTGTTGTGGCGCCGCATGGGGGCGCTGAAGACTTCCTTACCTTGACCGGTGCAATGGCTGGGAGGGGCAGGTGGTGACCAAGACTGTCATCGGTGCTGATGGCTGCATGCGATGCATGAGAAGATAGAGAAGAGATCGGGGCGCTGGGCGCGCGATCACGACGCCCTGCAAACGCTGCGCACCTCCCCGCCACTCAAACTGGAGCAGGCCCTCTCTTGGCCGACGCTTACTATTCCGGTTGCTCCCGTCTTCGGCGCTAAGCCCCTGGTTTCTTAGCAGGATTTTGCGCCCACGCGCTGCGGCGCAGGGGCTCTGGCGCACATTCGCCGCAGGTCAGACATGCATCGGCCAGCGCCCGTCCAACGGTACCGATCTCGCACATCCGCGCCGTGCCGGCAAGGAGAAACAGGTCCTTAAACAGGCGCTGGAGCTCGGTGCGTGCAGCGCAGTCACGCCCGGCATCCTCCCGGCAAATCCAATCCAGGCGCACCGCCCCCCGTTCGTCCACCAGACGCAGGCGAGGCGCGCCGTTTTCCAGCCAGGCATCAACTCTGTAACGCATGGATGTTTTCCTCGTGTGCAAAACAAACCTCCTTAATGCAAATGATAATTATTTATATTTAAATTGCAAGCCATCTCCGTACCTCACCTGGCCCGTCTTCTGTTGTGCGGGCATAAATTATATAAATGCTATTGCAAATCATTCTCATTAAGTTTAATATCTATATCCGGAGCTCATGGGCGGCCAAGGGCCGCCATTGATTAACGTGTGTGTAACCGGATGAAGAAGAAGAGGAG
>JAMCTV010000097.1:3468-5616 GCA_023381235.1 Gammaproteobacteria bacterium | reverse complement strand
CAAAAATCGAAGGCATCGTTGATCTGGCCGAGGAAATCTTTCACATGCCGGTGCGGCTTGGATTGCCGCAACACATCAGCGGCCTCGCCGATGTGGTGCGCAATCCGATCTACGCCACCGGCGTGGGTTTGCTGCTGTACGGACAAAAACACCGCCATGCGCGTCCCGCTTACGCACGCGGCGTGAGCGTAAAAAGCGTATGGGGCCGCATGAAGAGCTGGTTCCAGGGAAATTTTTAACTTTAAATTTATATAAGGAGATCATCACATGTTCGAACTGCTAGACACATTTACCCAAAACGCCATCATCAAGGTAATCGGCGTCGGCGGCGGCGGCGGCAACGCGGTGAAGCACATGCTCTCGACCAACATCGAGGGCGTTGACTTCATCTGCGCCAACACCGATGCGCAGGCGCTGCGTAACACCTCGGCGCGCACCATCCTGCAACTCGGCGCCGAAATCACCAAGGGTTTGGGCGCGGGCGCCAACCCTGAAGTGGGACGCCAGTCGGCGCTGGAAGACCGCGAGCGCATCATGGAAGTGATATCGGGCGCGGACATGCTGTTCATCACCGCCGGCATGGGCGGCGGCACCGGCACCGGCGCGGCGCCGGTGGTGGCGCAGATCGCCAGGGAGCTCGGCATCCTCACCGTGGCGGTGGTGACCAAGCCGTTCCCGTTCGAAGGCGACAAGCGCATGCACATCGCCGATGCGGGCATGAAGGAACTGGCGCAGCACGTGGACTCGCTCATCACCATCCCCAATGAAAAGCTGCTCACCGTGCTGGGCAAGAACGTGAGCCTGCTGGAGGCGTTCAAGGCGGCCAATAACGTGCTGCTGGGCGCGGTACAGGGCATCGCCGAACTCATCACCCGCCCCGGCCTCATCAACGTGGACTTCGCCGACGTGCGCACCGTGATGTCCGAGATGGGCATGGCCATGATGGGTACCGGCAGCGCATCGGGCGAGAATCGCGCGCGCAAGGCGGCCGAGGCTGCCATCGCCAGCCCGCTGCTGGAGAACATCAGCCTCGCCGGCGCGCGCGGCATCCTGGTCAACGTCACCGCCGGGCTCAACATGTCCATCGGCGAATTCGAAGAGGTCGGCACCACGGTCAAGGACCTCGCCTCGGACAATGCCACCGTGGTCGTAGGCACTGTGCTCGACCCCGATCTCGCCGACGAACTGCGCGTCACCGTGGTCGCCACCGGCTTGGGCGTGCAGGCGCGCCAGGAAGAGCGGCAGATGAAACTGGTAGTGCCCAAGACCAGTTCCGCAGCGGTGGATTACGTCCAGTTGGACCGCCCTACCGTGATCCGCCAGGCAGTCAACGGCGCCCCGGAAGGCAGCCTGGAATACCTCGACATCCCGGCCTTTTTGCGCCGTCAGGCGGACTAAAGGAGCCTTGGACGATATAATCAAGCACCCCCTTAAACTGTTCATCATTAAAGAAATCATGGACTTGGCCGAAAAAAGGCTAGGCAGGGGGGCTTGACCATGCTATGCTGCTTGGCGTAGATTTGGCAAAGGGCTATCCATAGGACCATGGAGTTGGGGGGCAAGGACAAGAATGATAAAACAACGCACGCTGCGTAACGTTATCAGGGCCACCGGCGTCGGCCTGCACACCGGAGAAAAGATTTATCTCACTCTGCGCCCTGCGGCTGGTGGTGCCGGTATTGTGTTCCGCCGTATTGACCTGGCCGAACCGGTGGATATAGCTGCGCGTCCGGAAAACGTGGGCGACACGCGCCTGTCCACCACCCTGGTAAAAGACCAGGTGCGCATTTCCACCGTGGAGCACCTGCTCTCGGCGCTGGCTGGTCTCGGCGTGGACAATGCCTATATAGATTTAAGCTCCGCCGAGGTGCCGATCATGGACGGCAGCGCGGGGCCGTTCGTGTTTCTGATTCAGTCCGCCGGCATTGAAGAACAAAACGCGCCCAAGCGTTTCATCCGCATCAAGCGCCGCATTGAAGTGGAAGACGGCGACAAGCGCGCCTGTTTTGAGCCTTACGAGGGCTTCAAGGTTTCCTTCACTATCGCCTTCGACCACCCGGTGTTCAGAGGCCGCCGCCGCGCCTGCACCGTGGACTTCTCCACCACTTCTTTTGTGAAAGAAGTCAGCCGCGCGCGCACCTTCGGCTT
>JAMCTV010000097.1:0-3458 GCA_023381235.1 Gammaproteobacteria bacterium | reverse complement strand
AAGTCGCCGATGGCATCCAGCACCCCGTGTTCGAAAAATCCGGGCAGGAAATCACGCTCGATTTTGCCAACACTTCCTATATCAAAGAAGTCAGCCGCGCGCGCACCTTCGGCTTCATGCGCGAGGTTGAGTTGCTGCAAAGCCAGGGCCTCGCCTTGGGCGGCAGCATGGACAACGCCATCGTGATGGACGACTACCGCATCCTGAACGAGGACGGCCTGCGCTATGAAGACGAGTTTGTGCGCCACAAGATACTGGATGCCATCGGCGATCTGTACCTGCTGGGGCACAGTCTGATTGGCGCGTTCAACGGCCACAAGTCGGGCCACCAGTTGAACAACAAGCTGCTGCGCACCCTGATGGCCGACCAGGCCGCCTGGGAAACGGTGACTTTCAATGATCCGCGCGAGGCGCCGATTTCCTACGTGCGGCCGGTTACGGCTGCATCTTGAAGAAACACTGATTCAAAAAGCGTAGCGAGATTCACGCCTTCCACCCTCGCCCTGTCCGAACCCTTCGTTTCGCTCTCCGCGCAAGGGAGGGAGATTAAAAAGCGCCGTCAAGACGATGGCACGCTCACCTTCACCTGTATCGTCTTGACACCGGAGAGGGTGGGCTCTGATATCAGCCGCTCAAGCAGCGCGGGCGCCTCAAAACGCAGACGCGCCGCCCACACCGGCGAATCCGTGAGCACCACCAGCACCTCGCCGCGCACCGTGGCCACCCGGCAGTGCTGTTTGAGCGGCTCGCCGATCAGACGGCGCACGGTCTCATCGTACTGTCCGGCGCGGCGCGCCTGACCCAGCAACCCGGCCAAACCCGGTGCCTGTCCTGAGCCTTGCCGAAGGGCGCCGCTCAGCACCTCCTTCAAGGAACGTGGTAAACTCACGGCGCACCGCGCCCGGCAGCGGCATTATTCCTATAACCCATCACCTGTCCGCCTCTCTAAATCCGTACTATCCGTTATCATATACAACATGGCACTGACCCTGCTCAACAAGATTTTCGGCAGCCGCAACGAACGGCTGCTCAAGCGTTTATCCAGAACCGTCGCCGCCATCAATGCGCTGGAACCCACCGTAAGCAGTTTATCGGATAGTGCGCTGGCCGCAAAAACCGCCGAGTTCCGTGACCGCCTCAAGCAAGGCGCCACACTCGATGATCTCCTGCCGGAAGCCTTCGCCGTGGTGCGCGAGGCGGGCAGGCGCGTGTTGCAGATGCGCCACTTCGACGTGCAGCTCATCGGCGGCATGGTGCTGCATCAGGGCAAAATCGCCGAGATGCGCACCGGCGAGGGCAAGACACTGGTGGCGACGCTCGCGGCCTATCTCAACGCCCTGCCGGGCAAGGGTGTGCACGTGGTCACGGTGAACGATTACCTGGCGCGGCGCGATGCGCGCTGGATGGGCAGGATTTACGGGTTTCTGGGGCTCACCGTGGGCGTGGTGGTGCCGGGCCTGAACTCGGAGGAAAAGCGCGCCGCCTACGCGACGGACATCAGCTACGGCACCAACAATGAATTCGGCTTTGATTACCTGCGCGACAACATGGCCTTCAGCAGCCATCAGCGCATGCAGCGCGGCCTGAACTTCGCCGTGATAGACGAGGTGGATTCGATCCTGATAGACGAGGCGCGCACCCCTCTCATCATCTCCGGCCCCACCGAGGACACCTCCGAGCTGTATCAGAAAATCAACCTGCTGGTGCCCCGGCTCACACGCCAGCCGGCGGAAGACGCACCGGGTGATTACTACGTGGACGAGAAGGCCAAGCAGGCGCTGCTCTCCGAGCAGGGTCATCAGCGCGTGGAGGAGTTGCTCAGCGAGGCCGGACTTTTGCACGAAGGCGAGAGCCTGTATGACCCGGCCAACATCGTGCTCATGCACCACCTGGACGCGGCGCTGCGCGCGCACGCGCTGTATCAGCGCAACGTGGACTACATCGTGCGCGACAATCAGATCATCATCGTGGATGAATTCACCGGGCGCACCCTGCCCGGACGGCGCTGGTCGGAGGGTCTGCACCAGGCGGTGGAGGCCAAGGAAGGCGTGGCGATCCAGAATGAAAACCAGACCCTGGCCTCGATCACGTTCCAGAATTATTTCCGCCTCTACAACAAGCGCGCCGGCATGACCGGCACCGCCGACACCGAGGCGTTCGAGTTCCAGCAGATTTACGGCCTGGAGGTAGTGGTAATCCCCACCCACAAGCCGATGGTCCGCCAGGATCACGGTGATCTGGTGTATCTCAGCGCCGAGGAAAAATTCAACGCCATCGTCGAGGACATCAAGAACTGCCGCGCCCGGCAGCAACCGGCGCTGGTAGGCACGGTGTCCATCGAAATTTCCGAGCACCTGTCGAAACTTTTTGAAAAAGAAAACATCCCGCACCAGGTATTGAACGCCAAGTTCCACGAGAAAGAGGCCGAGATCGTGGCGCAGGCGGGCAGCCCTGGCGCGGTCACTATCGCCACCAACATGGCCGGGCGCGGCACCGACATCGTGCTGGGCGGCAATCTCGAAACCGCCCTCGCGGCGCTGGACAACCCCGACGCCGCCACCCTCGCGCGCCTGCGCGCTTCGTTCCAGGAGGCGCACGACCAGGTTATCAAGAGCGGCGGGCTGCACGTCATCGGCACCGAACGCCACGAGTCGCGCCGCATAGACAACCAGTTGCGCGGACGCTCCGGCCGCCAGGGCGACCCCGGTTCGAGCCGGTTTTATCTCTCGCTGCAAGACAACCTGATGCGCATCTTCGCCTCGGAGCGCGTCGCGGGCTTGATGCAGAAGCTCGGCATGCAACCGGGCGAGGCAATCGAACACCCGTGGGTCACCAAGGCGATCGAAAACGCGCAGCGCAAGGTGGAGGGGCGCAATTTCGATATCCGCAAGCAATTGCTGGAATACGATGACGTGGCCAACGACCAGCGCAAGGTGATCTATCAGCAGCGCAACGAGATCATGGACACCGAGGACGTGTCCGAGACCATCGCCGCCATACGTCATGACGTGATCGCGCAAACTCTCGGCGCCTACATCCCGAAGGACAGCCTGGAAGAGCAGTGGGACGTGGCGGGACTGGAACAGTCACTGGAGCGCGACTTCGGGCTGCGCCTCCCGATCCGGCAGTGGCTCAAGGACGATGCCTCGCTGCACGAGGAAACCCTGCACCGGCGCATTCAGCAAGAGGTGGAGCAATGGCTCAAAAGCAAGGAAACACGCTTCGGCGCCGAAACCATGCGCCGCATCGAGAAAGCCATCATGCTGGAAGTGCTGGACACGCACTGGAAGGAGCATCTGGCTGCGATGGATTACCTGCGCCAGGGCATCCACCTGCGCGGCTACGCACAGAAGAACCCCAAGCAGGAGTTCAAACGCGAGGCGTTTGAATTATTCGCGCAGATGCTGGAGCGCATCAAGCGCGAGGTGCTGCGCCTTTTGTGCCAGGGCGAGGTCGTC
>JAMCTV010000096.1 GCA_023381235.1 Gammaproteobacteria bacterium | reverse complement strand
AGCACTACAGTGGCGGATGTTGATCTGCGCGATGCCTTGGTGCGTGTGACCGGCAAGGGCGGCAAGACGCGCGTGCTGCCAGTGGGCGGCAAGGCGCGCGCCGCGCTTGCCGAGTGGCTGAAACAGCGCACGCTGTGGGCGAAAGAAACAGAGTCTGCGTTATTCATTACTCGACAGGGTGGGCGCCTCACCCCGCGCGCCTTGCAGATGCGTTTGCGCCACTGGGCGCTGAAGCAGGGCATCGGTATGCCGGTGCATCCGCACATGCTGCGTCACTCGTTCGCCAGTCATCTGCTGGAATCGAGCGGCGACCTACGCGCGGTGCAGGAACTGCTCGGCCACAGCAACATCAGCACCACGCAAATATACACCCGGCTCAATTTCCAGCACCTGGCCCAGGTCTACGACGCCGCGCACCCGCGCGCGAAACGGCAGAGAAAAGAGACAAGATAAAAGAGAAAAGAAAATATGAGATAACCAAAAAGGCTCCAGTTTTTTTACCTTGTATCTTGTATCTTTTCTCTTGTATCTGTTTTGATATGACCAAACTTCCTGCCACTGTAGTGCTGCTCGGTTCCGTCAGTTTTCTCAACGACGTGGCGAGCGACATGATTACGCCGCTGCTGCCGATATTTCTGGCCGGCACCCTGGGTGCCGGTCCCGCGATCATCGGCCTGATCGAAGGCGTGGCGGACACCGCGGTGAGTTTGCTCAAGCTGTGGGCGGGGCGCATGAGCGATCGCGGTGTGGGGCGCAAGCTGCTCACCGTGTCGGGCTACAGCGTGTCGAACTTGGTGCGCCCGCTGCTGGGGTTGGCCAACAGTTGGGGTATGGTGCTGCTGCTGCGCTTTACCGACCGCATCGGCAAGGGGCTGCGCAGCGCGCCGCGCGATGCCTGGCTGTCCGGCACCATAGATATAACAGTGCGCGGCCACGCCTTCGGCCTACATCGCGCCATGGATCACAGCGGGGCGGTGATCGGCCCGCTGCTGGCGGCGATCCTGCTGGCCTGGGGGCTGGAAATGCGTGAAGTGTTTCTGGTCTCGGTAGTGCCCGGGGTGCTCGCGGTGGCGTTGCTGGTTTTCGGTTTGCGCGCTCCGGCCAGGACTGAACGGCAACACACACCGCCATTGCGCTGGTCGTTGCTGCACCCGCGCCTGCGCGTGCTGGTGATTGCGGCAGGGGGCGTGGCCTTGTCCGGCGCGCCGGACGCGTTTCTGATTTTATGGCTCAGCCAGCAAGGCGTGCCGGTACCGTGGATTCCCCTGATCTGGGCGGCGGCGCATCTGGCGCGTGCACTGGTAGCGGTGCCTGCGGGCCGCCTGTCCGACCGCATCGGTCGTCTGCCGGTGTTGATCAGCGGCTGGTCGCTGCAAGTCGCTTTACTGTTGCTGATTCCGTGGACGAGCGAGTTCTGGGTGATCGTGGCGGCGCTGGTGGGTTATGCCGCGGCGACCGCCAGCACCGAGGGGGCGGAACTGGCCATGATCGGCGATCTCGCCCACGCCGCCGCCAAGGGTACGGCCTTTGGCTTGTATCATATGACGGTGGGCCTGTTCGCCCTGCCCGGGGCGCTATGGTTTGGCGTGGTGTGGGAAGTGTACGGCATGGGTTACGCGTTTACCATTTCAGCCTTGCTTACCGCCGTGGCGGCCGCGACGCTCGCGCTGTTAAGCCGGCGGCCGCTGCCTGTATGAAATGCCAGCGCCTGTCCGGCGCATTGCTGTTACTCATCACGCTGGCGCTGCTCTTCTGCGGAGTGGTGTATCTCGCCCTGCGCGGCGATGTCTTGGCGCGCATGGACAACGCGGTATTCAACGCCCTGCAAACATGGCGTGAGCCGTGGGCCGACCAGACGATGGTGGCGCTGACCCAACTCGGCAGTCTCTACACCATCGGCGCGCTGTTTGCGGCGGTAGGGGCGGTGCTGCTGTGGCGGCATCACTGGCGCGCCGCCTGGCATTGGCTGGCGGCGCACGGGTTCGCCGTTGTTGTCCCTTTGGCGTTGAAACAGATCCTGCACCTGCCGCGTCCGTTTGATCTGTACACGGGTGTTTCGGCCTATGGGTTTCCCAGCGCGCACGCCACCATGAGTATGGTGAGCTACGGCTTTCTCGCGCTGCTGATCGCGCAGGGACCCGGTAAGACGCGGCGTTGGGCGGCTTATGGCGCGGCCGGCCTGATTATCATGGTAGTCGTTGTGTCGCGCCTGTATCTCGGCGCGCACTGGCTGTCCGATGTGCTGGGCGGCCTCACGCTGGGCCTGTTCTGGGTTACGCTGTTGATGGCCAGCTACCGGCGTCACGCCTCTGCGCGCCCGCCGGCGCGCGCGCTGAGCATGGCGGCGCTGCTGGCCCTGCTGTTCAGCACGGGCTGGTATTTGACGCAACGCCACACGCAGGAAGCGCAGCGCTACGTCATGCCGGAAGTGGATGTCCGTGAGTGATATGAAAAACCAGCCGCTGTACAAACGTTTTGGTTTTGCCTGGCGCGGGTTGCAGGAGACATGGCGCAGCGAGCGCAGTCTGCGCGTGCAACTGTGGTTTGCCGCCGCCGCGCTGCTTGCGCTGGCCGTGCTGCGCCCGGCGCTGGTGTGGTGGGCGCTGGTGGGGATGACGATCGCGCTGGTGCTGGCGGCCGAGCTTATCAATACCGCGCTCGAACACCTGGTGGATCACTTGCACCCGGAGCGCCACCCGCGCATCAAGCTGGTCAAGGACTGCGCCGCCGCCGCGGTGCTGCTGCTCAGCCTCGCCGCCGTGTGGGTGGGCGTGTTGATGGTGTTGTCGGTAGCGGAGTTTTAGAGTTTTCTCAAACGTTCGATCAACTGTTCGTGCAGGCCGCCGAAGCTGCCGTTGCTCATAATCAGCACGTGATCGCCGGCGCGCGCCTCCTGGGCTATTGCCTCGGTCAGTGTGGCGATAGAGTCCAGTACCTGCGATTTTTTATTGGTCAGGGCGGCCGCGACTGCGCTTAGCTCCCAGCCGAGGTCCGGCGGCTGGTAAAGAAATACCGCATCCGCCAGGCTCAATGACGGCGCCAGTGTGTGCCGGTGCACCCCTAAGCGCATGGTGTTGGAGCGCGGCTCCAGCACGGCTAGGATGCGCGCCTTGCCTACGCGCCGGCGCAAGCCGTGCAAGGTGGTGGCGATTGCGGTGGGGTGGTGCGCGAAGTCGTCGTACACAGTGACGCCGTTCACGCTGCCGCGCACTTCCATGCGCCTCTGCACGCCTTGAAACTCGCGCAGGGCGCCTATCGCCTGGGCGGGCGTGACACCGGCGTGACGCGCGGCGGCAATGGCGGCGAGGGCGTTCATCTGGTTGTGCACACCGAGCAGGCTCCAGTTCAGCCGTCCCTGTCGCTGGCCTTGGTACAGAATGCCGAAGCCTGGCTCCGCATCGTGCTCCTGGATGCTCCAGCCATCGCTGACCCCAAAACGCTCCACCGGCGTCCAGCAGCCGCGCTTGAGTACTCGTGTCAAGGCCTCGTTTGTGCCATTGGTTACGATTAGCCCCTGGCCGGGAATGATGCGCACAAAATGATGAAATTGCTGCTCGATAGCTGCAAGATCGGAGAAGATGTCAGCATGATCGAACTCAAGATTGTTGAGGATGGCGGTGCGTGGGCGGTAGTGGATGAATTTGGAGCGTTTATCGAAAAACGCGCTGTCGTATTCATCCGCCTCAATGACGAAAAACGGCGTTTTACCCAGGCGCGCGCTGACGCCGAAATTCTGCGCCACCCCGCCAATCAGAAAGCCGGGTTCGAGGCCGGCGTGTTCCAGTATCCAGGCCAGCATCGAACTGGTGGTGGTCTTGCCATGCGTGCCCGCCACCGCCAGCACCCAACGCTCTTTAAGAATGTGCTGCGCCAGAAATGACGGACCGGAGCTATAAGGCAGGTCTTGGTTGAGCACATACTCTACCGCCGGGTTGCCGCGCGACAGCGCGTTGCCGATCACCACGCAGTCCGGCGCGGGTTGCAGGTGTTCGGCATGGTAGCCTTGCTTGACGGTGACACCGAGCTGCGCGAGCTGCGTGCTCATGGGCGGGTAGACATTTTGGTCGGAACCGCTTACCGAGTGGCCCGCCTCGCGCGCCAGGCGCGCGATGCCGCCCATGAGGGTGCCGCAGACGCCGAGGATGTGCAGGTGCATGGCGTCAGTTCGCGCCTTGAGACAGGGGGGCAAGCGCCAGTGCGACGGTGACGGACACCAACAGAAAACCTACGCTGATGAGGATGGCGGGGCCGAGGCGTACTTCCAGGGCGTGACGCAGGATGTGCGCGTTGATGGCCAGGTTCCAGACCAGCAGCGCAAGCAGCGCGGGTGTGGCGAGCAGCGGCCAGGCGATAAGCTGTATCACGGCGCCCGTGCCCGCCAGCGCGGACAGGGTTTGCGCCAGGCGTTCAGGATGCTTGCGCAACAGTAATACCGTATGGGTGAGCAGGGCGAGCACGGCGCTGTCGGCCAGCGCCGCCAGCACGGCGGGGCCGGCGGGCTGCTGGGTAAGGGTGATCATCCATCCGGCAAGGAAATAGGCGGCCAGCGCCGCGCCCGTCAGCCGCCCGGACGCGGGCAGGTCTTGCGGTTTGGCGCGCAACAGGCACAGATTAAGGAACAGGGTGAGCAGGGCGGTCAAGCGCAGTCTTGGATTATTCGTTTGCTCAGTGGAAAAGGCTTAAAACAGCTCGCCAGCGTCCCCATAATAACGTGAAGGCAAATATAATAGAGCACCATGCAACCATTTTACGTCAGTACCGAATCCGAGCTGCGCGCGCTGTGCCAGCGCTTCAGCGGCAGCGCCTGGCTTGCGCTCGACACCGAGTTCATGCGCACCGACACCTTCTACGCGCGCCTGTGCCTGATTCAGGTCGCCTGCGAACAAGGCGTCGCCTGCATAGACCCCCTGGCGCTGGACGATCCTTCGACCGGGCTCAGGACCAGCCTTAGCCCGCTGCGCGAACTGCTGTATGACCCTGCCACGGTCAAGGTGTTGCACGCCGCGCATCAGGACTTGGAGATTTTACACGATCTGTACCAGATCGTGCCGCAACCGGTATTCGATACACAACTCGCCGCAGCCATGCTCGGTCTGGGCGAACAAATGGGTTATGCCGCCCTGGTTGCGCAGCAGGAGGAGGTGCAGTTGGCCAAGGCGCACACGCGCACCGACTGGGCGCAGCGCCCGCTCCGCGCCGAACAACTGGACTACGCCGCCGATGACGTGCGCTATCTGGGGCCGGTCTATCACAAGCTGCGCGCCGCGCTACGGGAAAAAGGCTGGCTCGACTGGTATCAGGAAGACGCCGCCGCGCTGAGCGATGCCGCGCGCTATATCAATGAGCCGGACGAGGCGTGGCGGCGCGTGGGCCTGGCGCATACTTTGAGCGGCGCCGAACTGGCGGTGCTGCGCGCCCTGGCGGCCTGGCGCGAGCGGCGCGCGCAGAACGCCAACCGTCCGCGCAAATGGATCATGGACGACGCCCTGCTGCTTGCGCTGGCGCGAGCGCAGCCCGCGACACTTGCCGAATTGGGCGCGCTCGGTGTCAGCGCGCGCAGTGTGGAGCGGCATGGCGCGGAATTATTAAAGCTGATCCAGGAGGCGCGCCGGCTTGCCCCGGAACAGTGGCCGGCCGCCGCGCCGCCCGCGCGCCTGGATATCAAGCAGCAGGCGCGGCTGGACAAGCTGCTGGCGCTGGTCACGGCGCGTGCGCAGCAGCAGGGACTCAACCCCGCCTATGTGGCGAGCCGCAAGTATCTGCGCCAGATGGTGTTGGGTGACGACCAGGGTTTGTTGCGCCGCGGCTGGCGCGGCGAGTTGTTTGGAAAGGAACTGGACCAGGTGCTGGCGGGCTGTTGACCCTGATGACAGGGCGCACTATAGTGCACATGGTATGGCTAACACACACAATGGCACACACATCGGCGAGACCGAATTCAAAAAGCTGGAGGCGCGGGTCGAGCAACTGATACAGGAGTGCGAGCTGCTCAAGCGCGACAACGAGGTGCTGCGCAAGCAATACGGCGCGCTCATCGCGCAGCGCGACAGCCTGGAGGTCAAGACCAGCCAGGCGCGCACCCGCGTGGCGGCGGTGACGGAGCGG
>JAMCTV010000095.1 GCA_023381235.1 Gammaproteobacteria bacterium | reverse complement strand
ATGAAGAACCCATTTTCAAATCCTGAAAATGGAATGGTTACTACTACTTGGTCAGAATCATTTGCCGTTCTTGGTGATGCGCAGGCGATAGTGCTCGCCGTTATGGCTGATCAGGATTTCCTGATTGCCCCGGAATAAAAAGTCCGTCGGAATGATGCCCGGCGGCATAGTCCGTTGCCCGGGCTCGATCGGAGGCCATCTGCGTTTGCATGGCATCTACGTCTGGTTCGGGTTGATCGGGTTTCATTCATGTTTTTATATATTTGTTTTGCGAATAATAACGATTCTCATTTATTGAGTCAAGCGGTGGCGGCAAATATTTGTGAAATGGGGAGAGATAAAAAAAACCCGCCGGAACGGATGGACGTGAAGGTGCGTGATGGCTCAGCGCGTCGGGCGTTGGCGCGCCATCCGGATGAGGCCAATCCACGCGTTGAACATGACGTAGGCTTGCGACTTGTGTACGGCGGTCAGGGTGAATGTTTCACCCTTGGACGGGTCTGGAAGCCGCCGAGCGCGAACTGCTGGTTGTAACGCCGATATCGAACAGCAGAATGCTGTCGTTTCACGTGTAGAACGGGCCGAAGCTCTGATTGATCACAGCTCCCTGAGACTGCCGACGTAGGAGAAATCGTAGGTTGCCAGAGCGTGCGCCTCCAGCAGGGTAAGTGCGAGCCCGCCGTGAAGGTGAGATCGGTATCGTTGAACAGGTTCGCCAGCACCAGGAATTCCGGCGTGACGGTTACGCTGTCGGTAAACAGAACAATCTCGGGTTGGTGTCAAGGATGCCGGTGAACACCAGGGTGGGCACGCCGTTGATGAGTACCTCATCGCTGAAATTCAGCGTCACGATCAGGTTTGAATCGAGCGTCAAATTCTGGCGCAAGCCCATGCCAGACTGGCGGTGAGGTCGACCACTTCGTAACCGAGATCAAGCCGTCGACTACACTCCAACGCGCCGCCGAGGATCGCCGCCTCGAATCGCATCAACCAGACCGATACACCGAGCGAAAGCAGGGGAAACGGCGAGTGTTGCGGCAAGGCTGCTGGCGGCGGCAAGAGACTGGATGAATGACTTCATGGTGGACTCCTTTTCAGGTTGGAAAATTCAAATGGTATCGATGCTTTGGTTGTCGGGGGGATTGCCTGAGAGCGTGAGGCAGGGGATGGCGAAAGACGTGGCAAGGAGGTGAGTGGGGGGCTTCATGATTGATCCCTGTAGTTTAAAAATCGGGTATCCGGATTTCGTATTTCATCAACGGTAGGCCAGCAACCTCAGCGCGTTGAGCACTACGACCAGAGTCGATCCTTCGTGGATCAGCACTGCCACCCCGATCCCCGCCCAGCCGAACAGGGTGGCGGGAACCAGCAGGGCCACCACGCCCAAGGACACCCACAGGTTCTGGCGAATAATGCGCTTCGATGCGCGGCTCAAGGCCACGGCGAACGGCAGTCTGGAAAGGTCGTCGCCCATCAGCGCGACATCGGCGGCTTCCAAGGCCACGTCGGTGCCGGCGCCGCCCATGGCGATGCCGACGGTGGCGCGCGCCATCGCCGGCGCATCGTTGACGCCGTCGCCGACCATGGCTACCTGGCCGTAGCGCTGCGCGAGTTCCTCCATGGCCTTGACCTTGTCTTCCGGCAACAGGCCGGCTTTCACTTCGTCTAGACCCACCGCGTCGGCGATGGCGCGGCCCACGCGCTCGTTGTCGCCAGTAAGCATGATGGTCTTGCGGATGCCAGTCTGGTGCAGACGTTCCAGCACCTGCTTCACTCCCTCGCGCGGCGTGTCGGCTAGGGCCACCAGGCCCAGAAACTGTTCGTCCATCCGGATCAGCATGATGGTTTTGCCTTCCGTCTGCAGGCGCTCTGCGTGCTGCTGAACCACTTCGGGGATGGCTTCACCTTCAAACAGCCTGGCGTTACCAATGGCTATTTTTTGCCCGCCAAATTCAGCGCGCACGCCTTTTCCTGTCACGGCTTCGACTTCCCCGGCTTCATCCCAACTTAAACCGCGTCCCTTCGCCTCCGTCACCACCGCCTGCGCCAGGGGATGCGCACTGCGGCTTTCCACGGCGGCGGCAATAGTCAGCAGACGTGCCTCGTCGCCGCTGATGGCGACGACGTCGGTCACCTTGGGCTTGCCGATGGTCAGGGTGCCGGTCTTGTCGAAGGCGATGGCGGTGAGCACGCCGAGATTTTCCAGATGCGCGCCGCCCTTGATCAGTACGCCGCCGCGTGCGGCACGCGCGATGCCGGACAGCACCGCCGATGGGGTGGCGATGGCGAGCGCGCAGGGGGAGGCCGCCACCAGCACGGCCATCGCGCGGTAAAAGGATTCCGCAAAAGGAAAGCCGAACAGCGGCGGCAGCACGATGAGCAGCGCGGCGCCCACCAGCACGACGGGTACGAAGATGCGCTCGAAGCGGTCGGTGAAGCGCTGGGTGGGAGACTTCTGCGTCTGCGCCTCAGCCACCATCGTAACCATGCGTGCCAGCGTGCTCTCCCGCGCCAGCTTGGTGACCTCGATCGTCAGCACACCCTCGCCGTTGACCGTGCCGGCGAACACCTTGTCGCCCGGCTGCTTGTCCACCGGCATGGATTCGCCGGTGATGGGCGACTGGTCCACCGCCGAATTGCCGGACGCCACCACGCCGTCGGCGGGG
>JAMCTV010000094.1:2544-2971 GCA_023381235.1 Gammaproteobacteria bacterium | reverse complement strand
CGTGCATGACGAACTGAGCGAAAACGGGGAAGCGGCGACCATGCCGCAAGTCGGCGTGATGATCGAGGTCCCTTCCGCGGTTTACCAGGTGGACGCCATTGCCGAGCGCGTGGATTTTCTTTCCGTTGGCAGTAATGATCTCACCCAGTATCTGCTCGCGGTAGATCGCAACAACGCGCGCGTCGCCGCTCTTTACGACGCCCTCCACCCAGCCGTGCTGCGCGCGCTCATGCAAGTGGTGGAAGGCGCGCACCGCAACAAAAAACCGGTGAGCGTGTGCGGAGAAATGGCGGGCGACCCCGCCGCCGCGCTGCTCCTGCTCGGCATGGGTGTGGACAGCCTGAGCATGAGCGTGGCCAGCCTGCCGCGCGTCAAATGGATGATCCGCAACTTCAGCCGCGGCGAGGCGCTGCCGCCGGGCTCTCGT
>JAMCTV010000094.1:0-2493 GCA_023381235.1 Gammaproteobacteria bacterium | reverse complement strand
AGGGTCGCCTGATTGCAATGGAATGTCTGGTGAGGCGGGTATTTATTGCAATGCTCCATGGCCCTGCTTTTCATACACGCCCGGATGATGTGCCAGCCATCCACGAGAGCCCGGCGGCAGCGCCTCATGACGCCCCAGCACTAAAATACCGCCGGCCGGGAGCCGCTCGTGGAAGCCCTGCAACACCTCCTGTTGCAGCGCCTCGTCAAAGTAGGTGAACGCGGCGTTGCGGCACAGAATCAGATCAAAAGGTCCCGCGGGCATGGCCGCGCGCAAGTCCTGCCGCTGAAACAGCACCTTGTTCCGCGACGCCTGTTTTACGCAATAGAGCCGCGCCAGTCGCTCAAATCCTCCCGCCAGCAAATCCGGCGGCAGCTCCCTCAGGCTCCCGCCGGAGTAACAGCCCTTGCGCGCGCGCTCCAGCACGCGCTCATCCACGTCCGTCGCCACGACGCGCATCTCGGCGGCGGGTGCGCGCGAGGCGTGGCGCACCTCCCAAAGTAACAACAACGTGTAGGCCTCCTCGCCCGAAGCGCAGCCCGCGCTCCAGCAACGCAAAGTATTCCCGCCCCGGCGCAGGCTGTTTTCGGTCAAGAGGGGCAGGATTTTTTTGTCCAGATAATCAAACACCGCCCGGTCGCGGTAAAAGCGCGAAATGGTGATATGGCACAACCCGTCCAGCACCGCCCATTCCTCTTGATGGGCGTCAAGATGGGCGGCATAGGCGGGAAGCTCCGGCAGATTCAGTTCACGCAAGCGGCGCGCGAGCCTTTTACACACCTGTTTGCGCACCTTGCGAAAGCCATGCCAGCGCAAACGCAGCCTGGGCAGCGCCCATTGCAGAAAGCGCACGCACTCCGTATCCTTCACGTTCATGCCCCCATGATGTCCTGTGCACATGGTACCTTGGGTTCGAGCGGTGAGACAGTGCATCCGGATAAACCTTAACCGCCGCGCGCCATATTGCATTATCTCATAATGAGATATATACTGCGCTCGTGCATATCATAACAAGAAAGCGGCTGCGTGAATTCGCGGCCAGGCACAGGGAGGCGGAGGAGCCGCTCAAGATATGGCTTGCCATTATGTCCAAGACCGATTTCGGGTCGTTTGCCGATCTCAAACGGGTTTTCAGGTCGGTGGACAAGGTCGGCCGGTTCACGGTCTTCGATATCGGCGGGAACAAGTTCAGGCTGATCGCGGCGATTCATTACAACCGCAAGAAGGTGTACATACGGCATGTGTTGACGCATACCGAATACGATCGAGAGAAATGGAGAAAGTAATCATGCTGGCCAAACAGTTTAGCGAAGTCATTCGGGATTACCGCCGGTTGCGGGCCGTGGTGCCGCTTGGTCCGTTGCGCGGAAAAAAAGAATATGACCGTGCGGTCGGATTGCTGGATGACATCCTCGATGAGATCGGGGAGGACGAAAAGCATCCGATGGCCGATCTCGCCGACGCGATCAGCGTTTTTGTCGAAAAATATGAAGCCGAGCATGTGCCGGCTTCCGGCGCCAAGCCGGAGGCGGTGCTGAGGTTCTTGATGCGCGAACACGGCTTGCGGCAGTCCGATCTGCCGGAGATTGGCAGCCAAGGCGTGGTGTCCGAGGTATTGGCGGGGAAACGTGAACTCAACGCGCGCCAGATCAAACGGCTCGCCAAACGTTTCGGCGTTTCACCGGCAGTGTTTATCTGAAGCAAAATAGGGCTGCTCTATCCGTATCACCTGCTCAATTGAGCGGGCGCGGATTGAAACTTCCGCGCACGCGAGTGCTTGCGGGCGCAAGACTTCGAGCCTACACTTCGCGAAACGACATGACTTCCCTGATCCGCATCCTCCTGATCTGTATCTTGGGCCTCACGGCGGCAGTGGCCGATTACGAGCCGGTGTCCGGCGATCTTCTTTTCGACCCCCAGCAGACGTACAAAAACGCGCTGGAGCAAGAGAAACAGACCGGCAGGACGATGATCTGGGATGGCATCACGATGGCCCCGGCGCCGGAGGGCTTCCAAAACCCCCTTACTCCCGATGCGATGGCCGCCGGCTGGCGGCCGGTTGTGGTGAACGGGGAAGTGGTCGGAGCCTGCGACGGCAGCCAGTGTACTTCCTCGGCCCTCCAGCCCGATCTCTTCATATCACAGCAGGACGGGACTCCGTCCGGTACCCCCAAATAAATCAGCACACGATTGTCATTTGAGTATAGAAGTTTTTAGCCGCGAGCGGCATCGTGGCAGTAAGCAATCTTTCATATAGCGCAATCAGGTGCTGGTATAATTAAAACAAGCGCAGATCCTGATGGAGGATTAAATACAATGAACGAAATTATCTTTCTCGTGGACGAGGCGCCAGAGGGCGGTTATCAGGCGCGCGCGCTGGGCGAATCCATTTTTACCGAGGCGGACGATCTGGGAAGCCTTCATGTCCGTGTGCGCGACGCGGCGCAGTGCCATTTTGAATCAGACCGGGCGCCGAAAATAATCCGCCAAGGC
>JAMCTV010000093.1:7315-18355 GCA_023381235.1 Gammaproteobacteria bacterium | reverse complement strand
CACTTGGGCGAGCAGCTCCTTGCACCCGCGCCGCTCCAGTTCATACTCCAACTCGAATGACTTGTCGAAATGATCCTCGATGGCGCGCTTGTTGCTGCTGGTGACGAAAATCATTTCCGTAATGCCGGCGGCGATGGCTTCTTCCACCGCGTACTGAATCAACGGTTTGTCCACCACCGGCAGCATTTCCTTGGGACTGGCCTTGGTCGCGGGAAGAAAGCGCGTTCCAAGCCCCGCCACCGGAAACACCGCTTTACGTACGGGCGGCGTCATGTGCGGGCAAAGGTAACGACGTTGGAAGCTCCCTCATCCGGCGCCTCGGCAAGCTCCGGCACCATGCGCTTAATCAACGTGCGCAGACGCGGTTCGTCATAGCCGTCGCACGCCGACTCAAGCTCCGCCAGGTGCTCGTTCAGCGCCTGCCAGTCATAGTCCCGGCACTGGGCGAGCAATATCTTTGGATGAGAAGTGGGCGTGAGCTTTTCCTGTTCGTGAAATAATTCTTCATATAGCTTCTCGCCAGGACGCAGGCCGGTATAGACGATTTTAATGTCCCTGCCCGGAATCTTGTCCGACAGGCGGATCATCTGTTCGGCGAGATAGGCGATGGACACCGGCTTACCCATATCGAGCACGTAGATTTCCCCGCCCTTGCCGATCACCGAAGCCTGCATGATAAGCTGGCAAGCTTCGGGTATCGTCATAAAGAAGCGGGTGATGTCCGGGTGCGTGACCGTAACCGGCCCGCCCGCCGCAATCTGTTTCTGGAACAGGGGCACCACGCTCCCCGCCGAACCCAGCACGTTGCCAAAGCGCACCGTGATAAGGCGCATGCTGGAACGGCGCCCCAGCGCCTGGCCGAATATCTCGGCGATGCGTTTGCTCGCGCCCATGACGTTGGTGGGATTGACCGCCTTGTCGGTGGAGATGAGGACGAAGGTGGCGCAGCCGTGGTGTTCGGCTTCCTCAACCAGCGTCCTGGTGCCGAGCACGTTGTTGCGCACCGCCTCACGCACCTGGTTCTCCAGCATCGGCACATGTTTGTATGCCGCAGCGTGAAAAACAATCTCCGGCCGGTGTTGTTGCAGCAGGTGCCGCACCGCGCTCGCATCGCACACGTCGCCGAGGCAGGCCTGCAAATTGAGATTGGGAAACTTTTCGCGCAGCTCCATCTCGATGCTGTATAGATTGAATTCGCTGCGCTCATAAATCAGCAGCGCGCTCACGCCCATGCGCGCCACCTGGCGGCACAATTCGGCGCCTATGGAGCCTCCGCCGCCGGTGATGAGCACGGTTTTACCCGTCAATCCGTTGCTGATGGCCTGCCAGTTCAGCGATACCGTCTCGCGGTTGAGCAAGTCCTCCAGAGCTACTTCTTTCAGCGCCTGCAGCGAGGATACTCCGGAAACCAGATCGCGCAGGCGCGGCAGGGTGCGGAACGGCACCGCGGTTTGTTCACACAGGGAAACTGCACGCTGCATTTCTGCATTAGTGGCCGAGGGCATGGCGATCACGATCACATCCACCCCCCTGCGCCGCACCACGTCCGGCAGGTCATTCAGAGCGCCCAGCAGCGGGATGCCGTGAATCTTGGCGCCCTTCAGCTCCGGATTGTCGTCCAGAAACCCTGTCGGCAGATATTCCGCGCCGTGCAGCATGTCGCGCGCCAGACCCTCGCCCGCCCGTCCGGCACCGAGCAGCAGCACGCGTTTGCGTTCCGCGCGGTCGAACAGGTTAAAACGGTGGTCCTTCCACAGACGGTACATCTGACGCGATGCGCCGAGTTGCATGACCAGGAATACCGGATAAAGCAGCAGCATGCTGCGCGGTATTCCCTCCAGGCGGTTGAACAGAAACAAGCCCAGGGCGATCGCCAGCACACCGAGCAGCGCGCCGCGCATGATACTCCACAGGTCGGCGACGCTGGCGAAACGCCATACGCCACGATAGGCGCCGGTCCACCACAACATCACTCCTTGTGCGGCGACAACCCACGGCACGAATTGCAATAACCTGAGATGATCCGGACCCAGCGTGAAATCGTAGCGCACCCAGATGGCAAACAGCCAGGCGAGCGCCGCCATGAGGAGATCATGCAGCAGCACCGCCGCGCGGCGGCTGATAGCGCTGGATAACAAAGCCGGCATTTATTAATTATACCTCGCAGCTTGCTGCGGGCACAAAGCCTTGGGGTTTCCAAAGGGGAGAAGTGCAACCTTGTACGCTTTCGCATCCTGCTTCGCGTACAAGTCCAGGGCGGACATCCATGTCCGCCCGCTCGATGTTGCACATCTCGCCCCCTTTGGTCGCCCGCGCGGATTCACTCCGCGCGGTGCGAAATCAAATGGATTTAGTCGTCATTCTGCTCTGCAAATATGCCCACGTTGCCGCCCCCAGAATACCCGCGACGGACACGGTCCAGGCGGCAAATTCCGCGTGCCGCCACAGCCAGGCGGCCAGTCCCCACAGCAGCGTGATATTTAATAATATCACGGCCGTCGTCACCTGCTTGTGGCTGTATCCGGCCTGCGTCATGCGCTGGTACAAATGCGTGGCATGCGCCTGATACCAGCGCTCGCCGCGCATCACGCGCCGCAGCAAGGTCAGTGTAGCATCCAGTACAAAGGGGGCAAGCAGTATCAGCCAGATTAGGGCGGAGAGCGCCCCGGACTGGACGCTGGCCAGCGCCAACACCGCAAAGCTGTAGCCCAGCAAACCACTGCCTGCGTCGCCCATGAATATTTTTGCGGGCGGCCAATTCCAGACCAGAAATCCCGCGCTGGACATGGCCAAGGCGAGACTCGCCATGGCCAGCCCCGGCTCACCGCTCAACCACAGCAGAGCGCCACCCGCTAATCCCGCGCATAGCGCCTGCGCGCCCGCCAAACCGTCTATGCCGTCCATAAAATTATAGAGGTTGATCAGCCAGACGATCGACGGCAGCATCAGCAATGCAGTCAATAGGGGGAGGTCTTTACCCAGCCAGAACAAGGCCCACAGGGCGGCCAGCGCATGCGCCAGCAGACGCCACTGCGGGGCAACGTGACGGCGATCATCCCACGCACCGATGACCGCAACCAGCAGGCCGCCGCCCAGCAGGGCCATGCCCGCGGCTCGCGGCAACACGCCCCACCACAGCAACAGGACGAGACTCAGGAAAAATGCCGCCGCAATGGCGATGCCGCCGCCACGCGGCGTCGGCACGCTATGGGCGCTGCGCTCATTCGGCACGTCCAGCAAGACATAATGCAGGGCAAGACGGCGCATCAACGGCGTCGTCAGCAGCGCCACGCCAAACGCACCTGCCAACAACATGACGTACGTGACGAAGGTAAAGGCCATCCGGCTTATATAATTAATCTGTTTCAGCGCGCAAGCAGCGGCGCGATTTCGGATTGTATCGCGCGCAACGCCTGCATGGGGTCGGGGGCGCGGGTGATGGGGCGCCCTATCACCAGATAGCTCGCCCCTGCCTGCAGCGCCTCGCATGGCGCCAGGGTGCGCTTTTGATCGTCCGCCGCGCTATCCGATGGCCTGATGCCCGGCGTGACCAGATAAAAATCCGCGCCCAGCGCGCCACGCAGCAACGCCGTCTCCCGCGGCGAGCACACCACGCCATCAAGACCCGCCGCGTGGGTGAGCCGCGCCAGGCGCATGACATTTTCTTCCACCGTACCTGTCAGGCCGATCTCGCCCAGGTCATGCGCATCGAGGCTGGTGAGCACGGTCACCGCGACGAGCAAGGGCCTGGAACCGCCCGTCTTGTCCAGCGCATTGCGCGCCGCCTCCAGCATCTTTGCGCCGCCCAGGGCGTGCACGTTCATCATCCACACGCCGAGATCCGCCGCGGCGTTGCAGGCTTGCGCCACAGTATTGGGGATGTCATGAAACTTGAGATCAAGAAACACGTCAAACCCGCGCCTAGCCACCTGTTGTACGAACTGCGGCCCGCCGCGCACAAACAACTCCTTGCCGATCTTGAGTTTACACTGCGCGCCGTCGAGCGCATCCAGCAACCGCAACGCCTGCCGTGGATCGGGATAATCCAGCGCCACGACGATGGGCGTAGTCGCTCCCGGCGTCCTGCCTCCCGCGACACTAGTACATCCCTGTACGTTGTCAGTCACCTTCCACACCCTGTAACGGCTTGATCGTGTTCCAGCGTTTGCAACTCGGGCACTGCCAGTGCAGCGCCTTGCCGGTAAAACCGCACTGAGTGCAACTGTACAGAGGTTTGCTGCGCATGAGTTGGCTGGTGAGATCCTTCAGGATAAGCAGATTATCGCGCACTTCCGTATCCGCGTGACTGAGCTTGATCTCGATCAGATGATCGAGCCCGCGCACCGAAGGACGGTTGCGGAGTTGCGCGGTGATAAAGTCCTCCGCCTGCGCATCGCCGTATTGCGCGCGCAGCGTATCGGCAAGTGCAAGCATAAGTGAAATATTTTGATGTTCGTTGAACAGCCGGCGCAGGTAATCCACCATGCCTGCTTCCCGGCCAAGCCTGGAGTAACAATCGCGCAACGGCTCGATGATCTCCGGCAGGAAATCGCCGTCCTGTCGTTCAACGCGCTCCAGGGCGCGCAGCGCGGCCTCGCAATCCCCTGCCCTGCGCGCCATATCTGCGCGGACCAGGCTGGCCCTGACACAGCGCTCATCGGCATCCAGCGCCAGGTCCAGGTAATGCCGCGCCTGTTTGTCGTCCGCGCTATCCAGCGCCTGCTCGGCCAGTTCGCAATAATAATGTGCCACCATCCCGCGCATGTCCTCGCCGGAGCTACTCTGCAGTTTTTTTGCGGTGGCTATCGCCTGCTGCCAGTCTTTTTCCTGCTGGTAGATGTCCACCAACAGGCGCAGTGCGCTGGCGACATGCTCGTTCTTTTCGATCAGTTCCTGAAACAGGCTCTCGGCGCGATCCAGCAAGCCCGCGCTCAGGTAGTCCTGGCCCAGATCGAGCAAGGCTTGACTACGCTGTTGCAGGCTCAGCGTGGGCCTGGCGATGAGATTCTGGTGTATGCGAATCGCGCGGTCTACCTCGCCGCGGCGCCGGAACAAGCTGCCCAGCGCAAGGTGCGTCTCGACCGTCTCGCTGTCCACCTCGACCATGCGGATGAACACCTCGATGGCCTTGTCCGGCTGTTCGTTGAGGAGATAATTGAGTCCCTTGAAATAGTGCGAAGAGAATTCAAAACCGCCGCGCCCCGTCTGCTTCTCATCCTTCTCATCTTCACGCCTGGCGAGCCACCAGCCGGATGCGGCAGCGACAGGCAGGAGCAGCAGCAAGAGCGTCCACACTGCGGAGACCCTACTGACTATCCTTCATAGGAATCGAACGCAGATTCATGATTTCCGTTTCCGACATCTTCACCGCCTTGCGTAAACGGCTCACTTCGCGCTTCAAACGGAAGATAGCGCCCAGGCAAGAGACGACGCCGAACAGGGCCCCTGCAGTCGCAGCAATCAGCAGAATAAGCGACAGCGGCACCTCCCAATGGCCGAAATAGTAATCAATCTGTACTATCTCGGCGTTGATCAGCGCAAAGCCAAGGCTGGCCAAAAGAATGCCCAGAAACAGCACAGAACGCACAATACGCAACATTTCACCCTCCACTGAAGCTCCAGGCATTTACCGCTAACCGCAACTCGCCCCTGCACGTCTGCGCCGTGAACACCCCCACCGCAGAAGCCGCTGACCCATTCGGAGTTTAAGTATAATACGGTTGCTGCGCGGACGCATCCGGCGCGCCCCTTGACGCATAAAAAAACGGCATGAGTCGCCCCATGCCGTCATTTTCATACATAGCGACAGAAATCACAGCGAGTATCGCTATAGCGCTCTGTGCAGGCGCAATTTGCCAGACGCTTATTTCTGCCCGGCGTTCACCCGTTCACGCAACTCCTTGCCCGGTTTGAAATGCGGCACATATTTGCCCGGCAGTGTCACGGCGTCGCCGGTTTTCGGGTTTCTGCCAGTGCGCGGTGAGCGATAATGCAACGAGAAACTGCCAAAACCGCGAATCTCGATGCGCTCGCCTTCGGAAAGCGCCTGCCCCATGTGCTCCAGCATGGTCTTTACCGCCAGTTCGATGTCCTTATACGCCAGTTGCGCCTGCTTGCGCGACAGCGCGCTGAACAACGCCTCGATGAGGTCGGATTTGGTCATGGAGGAGTGCATGGATTTTACGATTCCCCGCGTGTGGGACTACTCGCCTTTTTTCTTCATGTGCCGCTTGAGTATGTCCCCCAGGGTCGGATTGTGCGCGGCGCTCTGCTGGGCATACTCCTGCATTGCCTCGGCGTGCTCTTCGCTATCCTTGGCCTTGATGGACAATGTGATGCCGCGGCTCTTGCGATCCATGCCGGTAAACTTGGCTTCGATCTCGTCGCCCGCCTTGAGCACGCTGCGCGCATCTTCCACCCGGTCCTGGGAAAGCTCGGAGGCGCGCAGGTAGCCCTCGACGCCGTCCGCCAGTTGCACAACGGCGCCCTTGGCGTCCACCTCCTTGACCACGCCCTTCACGATGCTGCCCTTGGGATGAGTGGCGACGAAGTTGGAGGCCGGGTCCTGCTCAAGTTGCTTGATGCCGAGCGAGATGCGCTCGCGCTCCGGGTCCACGGCGAGGATCACGGTCTCGATCTCGTCGCCCTTCTTGTAGTTGCGCACCGCCTCTTCGCCCGGCAACGACCATGAGATGTCGGACAGATGCACCAGGCCGTCTATACTGCCCTCCAGCCCGACGAAAATACCGAAATCGGTGATGGATTTGATCTTGCCGGAAATCTTGTCGCCCTTGTTGTGAGTGGCGGCGAACTCTTCCCACGGGTTGGGCTTGCATTGCTTCATGCCGAGCGAGATGCGGCGCCGCTCCTCGTCTATTTCGAGCACCATCACCTCGACTTCATCGCCGAGTTGCACCAGCTTGGAGGGATGCACGTTTTTGTTGGTCCAGTCCATTTCCGAGACGTGCACCAGACCTTCCACGCCGTCCTCGATCTCCACGAAGCAGCCGTAATCGGCGATGTTGGTGACCTTGCCGAACAGGCGCGTACCGGAGGGATAGCGGCGCACCAGGTCCGCCCAGGGATCGTCGCCGGTCTGTTTCAGGCCCAGCGAAACGCGGTTGCGCTCCTTGTCGAACTTGAGCACCTTGACTTCGATCTCGTCGCCGACCTTGACCACTTCGCTCGGACTCTTGATGCGCTTCCACGCCATGTCGGTGATATGCAGCAGCCCGTCTATGCCGCCCAGGTCAACAAAGGCGCCGTAATCGGTGAGATTTTTCACCACGCCCTTGACCACGTCGCCTTCCTGGAGGTTTTGCAGCAGCGCCGCGCGTTCCGCGCTGGTTTCCGTATCCATCGCCGCACGCCGTGACACCACGACGTTATTGCGCTTGCGGTCGAGCTTGATGATTTTGAATTCGTATTCCTTGCCTTCCAGCTGTGCCGGGTCGCGCACCGGGCGCACATCGGCCAGCGAACCCGGCAGGAAGGCGCGCACGTCGCCCATCTCCACCGTGAAACCGCCCTTGACCCTGCCGCTGACCAGACCGGTGACCTTTTCGCCGGCCTCGAACACCCGCTCCAGCTTGGTCCATGATTGATCGCGCTTGGCCTTCTCGCGCGACAGGCGCGTCAGCCCGAAACCGTCTTCTATGTTATCCAGGGCGACGTCCACCTGGTCGCCCACGTTGACTTCGATTGCGCCCTGCTCGTTGTAGAACTGCTCGACCGGTATCATCCCTTCGGACTTGAGTCCCGCATCCACCACCACTACGTCATGATCCACGCGCACCACTCTGGCGCTGACGATGGAACCGGTGCGCATGCGCTTACCGGCAAAGCTCTCTTCCAGCAACTGCGCAAAATTTTCACTCATACTTGGATCTATCCTCGACCGCTGACCGGCGTCGTCACCGGCCGCGTGCAGCTCTAAACTACCTGGTTAACTGATAATCAGCGCCGTGCCGGATACGGCAATGCGCCACCCACAACATTACTTACTTTTGCCAAGCCGCTCGCGCAGCAACGTTAATGCCCGTTCCACCACGGCCTCGATGCTCATTTCAGTGGTGTCCAGCACCACTGCATCCGGCGCCGGTTTCAGGGGAGCTGCGGCACGCGCGCTGTCCCGCGCGTCGCGCTCGGCAATATCCTTTACAAGGTCGTTCATTCTAGCATCGAGTCCCTTATCTTTCAACTGTTTATAGCGCCTGCGCGCGCGCTCCTCAGGGGTCGCGGTGAGAAAAATCTTGAGCGCCGCATCGGGGAAGATCACCGTCCCCATGTCGCGTCCGTCGGCGACCAGCCCCGGCGCCTTGCGGAACGCGCGCTGCCGCTCCAGCAGCGCCGCGCGCACCCCTGCGATCGCCGCCGCCCTGGAAGCGGCGTTGCCGCACTGCTCGCTGCGCAGCGCCTCGCCCACCTCCACCCCTTCCAGATACGCTTTGTCCGGCTGTGCCGGGTCAAACCGCGCATCGAGACTCTGCGCCAGCGCGCGCAATCCGGCTGCATCGTCCAGCGCCACACCGCGCCGGAGCGCGGCCAGCGCCACCAGACGATACAATGCGCCGCTGTCCAGATAATGCCAGCCCAGACGCTGCGCCAGCAGGCGGGTGATGGTGCCTTTGCCGGAACCGCTGGGGCCGTCTATCGCCAGCACCGGAATCAGCGCCGGCGCATGCACGCGATTCTGTGCCATTCTAAACTTGCTGGATGCCCAGGCCCGCGCTGCGCGCGCGACCGGCAAAGCCGGGAAACGAGGTATTGACGTTGGCGCAATCGCGTATCGTGACGGGCGCGCCGGCGCGCAACGCCGCCATGGCGAAGGCCATGGCGATGCGATGATCGCCGTGGCTGTCCACTTCTCCACCGGAGAACGCGCCTCCCTGTATCACCATCCCATCCGGCGTGGGCCGCGCGGCAATACCGAGCGCGTCGAGCCCGTCCGCCATCACCTGGATGCGGTCGCTTTCCTTGACGCGCAATTCATGCGCCCCTTGCAGCACGGTCTCGCCCTCGGCGCACGCGGCGGCGATGAACAGCGCGGGGAATTCGTCTATGGCGAGCGGCACCTGCTCCGCGGGTATGAATACGCCGTGCAGCCTGGCGCTGCGCACGCGCACGTCCGCCACCGGCTCGCCGCCCGCCGTGCGTTCATTGAGCAGTTCGATGTTCGCCCCCATCAGGCGCAGGATATTGATCACGCCAATGCGGGTCGGGTTGACGCCGACGTGCTCCAGCACGATGTCTGATCCCTCGGCAATGCTCGCGCCCACCATGAAGAACGCGGCGGAGGAAATGTCGGCCGGCACCCTGATGCGCATGGCGCGCAGCTTGCCGCCGCCCTGTACGCACACCGTGTTGCCGTGGCGCGCAATCGGATAACCGAAGCCCTGCAACATACGCTCGGTGTGATCGCGCGTGGGTGCGGGCTCGCTCACGCAGGTGCGCCCCTGCGCATACAGCCCGGCCAGCAGCAGCGCGGATTTGACCTGCGCGCTGGCTACCGGCATCACGTAGTCTATGCCGTGCAACTCCGTGTTGCCGTGGATAATAAGGGGGGCGGTGCCGTCGGGGCTCGCCTCGACGCGCACGCCCATGAGCGTCAGCGGCTCAATCACGCGTTTCATCGGACGGCGCGAGAGCGAGGCGTCTCCAATCAACGTCGCGGAAAACGGCTGACCGGCGAGCAGACCGCACAGCAGGCGCATGGAGGTGCCCGAATTGCCGAGGTCCAGAGGCTTGTGCGGGGTACGTAAGCCGCGCATACCCGCGCCGTGTATCACCACGCGCTCCGGCTCCGGGCGTTCGATCTTCACGCCCATGATGCGAAACGCCTCCAGCGTGGCCAGACAGTCTTCCCCCTCCAGGAAGCCGCTCACGTCAGTGACGCCCTCGGCCAGTGCGCCGAGCATGATGGAACGGTGTGAGATGGACTTGTCGCCCGGCACACGCACGCGTCCGCCGAGCCTGCCGCCGGGCGCGGCTCGATAAGTGACGGACGCGCTCATGGATAACGCTCATCGCGCGCGCGCTTGGCGCGGGTAAAAATGGCTGTCAGCGCCGCGCCGTCGTTCGCGCTGATCGCGGCGGCGATGTCTTTGAGTTCATCCTGATAGTCTTGCAGCGCGGCAAGCAGGGCCTCGCGGTTGGCCAGACAAATATCGCGCCACATCGCGGGGTCGCTCGCCGCGATGCGCGTGAAATCGCGCAAGCCGCCGGCGGCGTTTCTCAATATTTCGCCGCCGTTGCCGGCGTCGAGCCGCGCCAGACTATCCATCAGCGCATAGGCCAGAACGTGCGGCAGATGGCTGGTAACGGCAAGAATCTCGTCATGTTGCCCGGCGCTCATTTCACTCACCACGGCGCCTGCGCTTTGCCACATGGCGTGTACCTGCGCCACGGCCTGCGGGTTGGTTTCCGCAAGCGGCGTTAATATCACGCGCTGGTCTTTAAACAGCGTGGCGTAAGAAGCCTCCACGCCGCTCTTTTCCGTGCCCGCGATGGGATGGCCGGGCACGAAGTTCTGCGGAATTTTTTTGAACACCGTACGCGCGTCCTCAATCACGCTCTGCTTTGCGCTGCCCACGTCGGTGATAACGGCCCCGTCACGATACGCGATTGCGCGGAAACATTGGGCGCAATGCGCCGCAGTATGTCCTGCATCGCGCCCAGCGGCACGGCGAGCACGATCATGTCCGCGCCTGCCACGGCTTGCGCGGGGTCGGTTTCATAATGGTCTATGACGCCCAGCGCCACGGCCTTTTGCAATTGAACGGCATCGCGCCCGCAGCCGACGACTTCGTTGCATGCCTTGGCCGCCTTGAGCGCACGCGCCAGCGATCCGCCGATGAGTCCCACGCCGATGATGGTCAGCCGGTTTATCATCATCCCAGCACCTTTTCCAAGGCGCTCAGGAAGCGTGCGTTCTCTTCGTGCGTGCCGATGGTCACGCGCAAATGATGCGGCATACCGTAATTGGCCACCGGGCGCACAATCACGCCTTCACGCAACAGTCCTTCATATACCGGCTTGCCC
>JAMCTV010000093.1:0-7237 GCA_023381235.1 Gammaproteobacteria bacterium | reverse complement strand
CCAACCGCCCGGGCGCACAATCACGCCTTCACGCAACAGTCCTTCATATACCGGCTGCGCGGGACGCTCCACATCCACGCTGATGAAATTCGCCAGAGAGGGAATAAAATTCAAGCGCAGGCGCGCAAACGCCTCGCTGATCTGTTTCATGCCAGCGCGGTTCAACGCCACGCTGCGCGCAAGATGTTCCTTATCCTCCAGCGCGGCCAGCGCGGCCGCCTGCGCCAGCGAGTTTACGTTAAACGGCTGACGCACGCGGTTCAACATATCCGCGACTTCCCCGTGCGACACAGAATAACCCGCACGCAAACCCGCCAAACCGTAGGCCTTGGAAAAGGTGCGCGTAACAATCAGATTGGAATAACGTGCCACCCATGGCAGGGTATCAGGGTAGCGCGTTTCAGTGTCAGAGGCATACTCATAATAGGCCTCGTCTATCACCACCAGTGCGTGTTGCGGCACAGCGCGCACGAATGCTTCCAGGCTTTCCCGCTCCAGCCAGGTGCCGGTGGGGTTGTTGGGATTGGCGATGAAGATCACGCGCGTGCGGTCGTTGATTAAGCTGTGCATGGCGTCCAAGTCATGGCCGAAATTGCACGCCGGAGCAACGCGCGCGGCCGCGCCCACCGCCTGCGTGACGATGGGATACACGGCGAAGGAATGCTCGGAGAAAATCACTTCATGTTCAGGCGTGACGAAGGCACGCGCGATCAGCTCCAGAATATCGTTGGAACCGTTGCCGAGCGTGATCTGCTCCGGCGCCACGCCGTGCTTGTGCGAGAGCGCCTGTTTCAACTCGAATCCCGCGCCGTCGGGATAGCGCGCCAGCTCCGGCAGAGCCGCGCGCATCGCCTCTACGGCGCGCGGACTGGGGCCGAGCGGGTTTTCATTCGAGGCCAGTTTGATAATGTCGCGCACACCGTATTCGCGCTGCAATTCGGCGATGGGCTTGCCGGGAATATAGGGTTGCAGCCGGCGCACGCCGGGCGCGGCAAGTTCGCTGAACAGACCGCTCATGCCTTCACAGCACCGCCTTGGGGTAGGCGCCGAGAATTTTTACCAGGGCGCCGTCGGCTTCCAGTTCGGACAGCGCCTGCGCCACTTTTGCGTCCTGCGCGTGGCCCTCGATGTCCACAAAGAACACGTAATTCCACAAGCCCTGGCGCGATGGGCGCGACTCGATGCGCGTGAGAGAGATGGCGTGCCTGGCGAACGGTTGCAGCAGACGATGCAGCGCGCCGGGGCGGTTGGAAGTGGCCAGCAACAACGAGGTTTTATCCTGGCCGTTGGGCGGCACAGCTTGTTTGCCCACCACCAGAAAGCGCGTGGTGTTGTCCGGGTTGTCCTCGATGTTGGCGGCGATAATGTTCAATTGGTAAATCCGCGCGGCCTGTTCGCCGGCGATGGCGGCGGCGCCTGTTTCGGCGGCGGCGCGGCGCGCGCCCTCGGCGTTACTGCTCACGCTCAGCCGTTCGATACCGGGTAGATGCGCCTCCAGCCAGTTGTGGCATTGTCCGAGAGACTGCGGGTGGGCGTAGATCCGCCGCACGTCGCCCAAAGCAGCCATCTTGCCCATGAGCTGCTGATGGATGCGCAGCTCCACCTCGCCGCAAATCTGGAGCGAGGAATGCAGGAACATGTCCAGGGTGTGATCCACCACGCCCTCGGTGGAGTTTTCCACCGGAACCACGCCATACGCCGCGGCATCCGCCTCTACCTCGCGGAATACCTCCTCAATGGAGGACAGCGCGCGGGTTTCAATCGCGTGGCCGAAGTGCTTAAGTGCGGCGTTTTGGGTGAAGGTGCCCTCCGGGCCCAGGTAGGCCACACGCGTCACCTGTTCCAGGGCGCGGCAGGCGGACATGATCTCGCGGAAGATGCGCGTGATGTGCTCACCGGTCAGCGGCCCTTGATTGCGCTTCAGCGCCTGGCGCAGCACCTCGGCCTCGCGCTCCGGGCGATATGGCTGCGCGCCGTTCTTCAGTTGCGCGATGTCCTGGGCATACTGCGCGCGCTGGCTAATCAAGCGCTGAACCTCAGCATCCAGTTCGTCTATCTTGGCGCGTAATGATTGCAGTTTGTCGTTCATAATTTAAGCGCAGAGAAAAGAGCAAAGAGGCAAGACAAAAGAAGAATCACGCCTGCCCATACCGCTTATGCACACCCCCTTTTCTCTTTTCTCTTTTCTCTTTTCTCTGCCTTAGAGAGTTCTCACCGACAATACCCCGTTGATTGCGGAAATTTCCTTTACCACCGCATCCGGAATCGGCTTGTTCACGTCGGCCAAAGTATAGGCGTAATCGCCGCGCGACTTGTTGAGCAGGTCCACGATATTGAGGTTGGCATTGGCCATGGCGGTGGAGATTTGCCCCACCATGTTGGGCACGTTAGCGTTGGCGATACCGATGCGATAACCTTCTGTGCGCGGCATCACCACTTCTGGATAATTTACCGAGTTGCGGATGTTGCCATTCTCCAGGAAGTCGCGCACCTGTTCCGCAACCATGATGGCGCAGTTGTCCTCCGCCTCGGCGGTGGAGGCGCCGAGGTGCGGCAGCGCAATGACGCGCGCATGGTTCTTGAAAATG
This sequence comes from Gammaproteobacteria bacterium, assembly GCA_023381235.1. Lineage (GTDB taxonomy): Bacteria > Pseudomonadota > Gammaproteobacteria > SURF-13 > SURF-13 > SURF-13. The sequence continues at coordinate 4,649 of JAMCTV010000093.1, read as the reverse complement.
TTGACCGGGAAGTCGCACACATAGGCGTGAATCCTTGCGGCGTCAAGCGTCTCCTTGAGCGCCTTGTCGTCTACGATGCCTTCGCGCGCAAAATTGAGCAGCACCGCGCCTTTTTTCATCAGCTTCAAGCGTTGCGCGTTGATGAGGTGGCGCGTTGCGTCGGCGAGCGGCACGTGCAGGGTGAGAAAATCCACCCTGGACGCGAGATCATCCACGCTCGCCGCCTGCTGCACCTCGGAGGACAGCTTCCACGCGCCCTGCACGGTGATGCCGGGGTCAAAGCCGACCACCTTCATGCCGAGCGCAAGCGCGCTGTTCGCCACTTCGCGCCCGATGGCGCCGAGGCCGATCACGCCCAGGGTGCGGTATTGCAATTCAAATCCCGCGTAGTCCTTTTTGCCCGCCTCGACCAGCTTGCTGAGCGCGGCGTCGTCGCCGTCCAGTTTGCGCGCAAAGTCCCACGCCTGACAGATGTTGCGCGCGGCAAGCAGCATGCCCGCGAGCACCAGCTCCTTCACCGCGTTGGCGTTGGCGCCGGGCGCGTTGAATACCGGTACGCCCAGCTTGGCGAATTTTTCCACCGGAATGTTATTCACCCCCGCCCCCGCGCGCCCCACCGCCTTGACGCTCTTTGGCAGCTCCACCTTATGCATGTCTGCGGAGCGCAGCAGTATGGCGTCCGGGTGTTGTATCTCGGAGGCCACCTCATAGCTTACGCGCGGCAGACGCTCCAGACCGACTGGGGAGATATTATTCAGGGTCAAGATTTTGTACATGTATTCCTCTTAAAAAAGAGTTGCAAGTGGCAAGTAGCAAGAAAAGGCAAACTACCGGCTCGGTGTTTCTATCTTGATACTTACTACTTGCAACTTGCTACTATTCATTAATTACGCGCAAATTCGCGCATGAATTCGATCAAAGTGTCCACGCCTTTTTCCGGCATGGCGTTGTAGATGCTGGCGCGCATACCGCCCACCGAGCGATGTCCGGCGAGCGCCACCAGGCCCGCCTTCTTCGCCTCGGCCATGAAGGTCTCGTCCAGCTTGGGGTCTTGCAGCGTGAACGGCACGTTCATCCAGGAGCGGCAGGATTTCTCCACCGGATTGCGGTAAAACCCGCCGGAATTGTCTATCGCGGCGTAAAGTTTATCCGCCTTGCGCTTGTTAAGTTCGCCCATTGCAGCCAGACCGCCGTTGCGCTTCAACCACTGAAACACCAGGCCCGCGATGTACCAGGCGTAGGTGGGTGGGGTGTTGTACATGGAGCCGTTGTCGGCGTGGGTTTTGTAATCGAACATGAGCGGGGTGCCGGGCAAAATTTGTCCCATCAAATCCTCGCGCACGATCACCAGCGCCAGACCCGCCGGGCCGATGTTTTTCTGCGCGCCTGCGTAAATCACGCCGAAGCGGCCCACATCCAGCGGACGCGACAAGATAGTGGACGACAGGTCCGCCACCAGCGGCACACCGTGCGTATCCGGTATGCTGTGAAATTCCACGCCGCGGATGGTTTCATTCGGCGTGTAATGCAGGTAAGCCGCCTCGGGATTCAGCTTCCACTGCGCGCGCTCGGGGATATAGGTGAAATTTTTATCCTCGGAACTCGCCGCGACGTTCACCTTGCAGTAGCGCTTGGCCTCTGCGATGGCCTTTTGCGACCAGTCGCCGGTGTTGAGATAGTCCGCCGTGTCCTTGCCGCGCAACAGGTTCATCGGAGCCATGGCGAACTGCGCCGTGGCCCCGCCTTGCAGAAACAGCACCTTGTAGTTGGCCGGCACCGCGAGCAGTTCGCGCACGTCCTTTTCCGCCTGTTCGGCGATGGCCATGAAGTCCTTGCCGCGATGGCTCATCTCCATCACCGACATGCCGGACTTGCCCCACTCCAGCATCTCGTCCTTGGCCTGTTGCAGAACCTTTTCCGGCAGCACCGCCGGCCCCGCACTGAAATTAAATACGCGCGCCATAGATGTTCGTTCTCCGTTATTCTTTTATGCTTTACTTTTAAGTATTGGAATCAGGCTGCGCGGAAGTGTCGTCGTCTACCTCCACGATACGCTCCAGGCCGCTCAGTCTTTCCTCGCCTTCCAGGCTGATGAGCTTCACGCCCTGGGTGTTGCGGCTCATCACCGAAATTTCCTTGACGCGCGTGCGCACCAGCGTGCCGGCGTTGCTGATCAGCATCACCTCGTCGCCCTCCTGCGCGAGTACTGCGCCCACTACCTTGCCGTTGCGCTCGCTGGTCTGGATCGAGATCACGCCCTGCCCGCCGCGCCCGTGTTGCGGGTAGTCTTCGATCGGCGTGCGCTTGCCGTAGCCTTTTTCCGTGGCGGTGAGTACGGTGCCCGGCTCCGCGATGATGAGCGCGATCACGCGCTGATCGGCATCCAGGCGGATGCCGCGCACCCCGCACGCGCCGCGCCCCATGGGACGCACGTCTTCCTCCGGGAAGCGGATCACTTTGCCCGCGTCGGTAAACAGCATTACTTCCCTGGTTCCATCGGTGAGCGCCGCGTCCACCAGACGATCGTCCATGCGCAAGTCAAGCGCGATGATGCCGCTCGGACGCGGGCGCGAGAAATCTTCCAGCGAGGTCTTTTTCACCGTGCCCTGCGCGGTGGCCATGAAGACGTACTGGGCCGGATCGAATTCATGCACCGAGAGCAGCGCGGTGATGCGCTCGCCCTCTTCCAGCGGCAGCAGATTCACGATGGGGCGGCCGCGCGCCGTGGGCCCGGCCTGCGGGATTTGGTACACCTTGAGCCAGTACACCTTGCCGCGGCTGGAAAAGCAGAGCAAGGTGTCGTGGGTGCTGGCGATGAACAGCTTGTCCACGAAATCCTCGTCCTTCACGCTCGCCCCGGTGCGCCCCTTGCCGCCGCGGCGTTGCGCGCGGTACAGCGTGAGCGGCTGCGACTTCACGTAACCCGCGTGCGACAGCGTCACCACCACGTCCTCCACGCTGATTAAATCCTCGGTGGTAAGGTCCTGCTGGCTGGCGATGATCTCAGTGCGGCGTGCGTCGCCGTACAGTTCGCGCATCTCCAGCAGCTCGCCGCGGATCACCCGCATCAGTTTTTCGGGGTGCGCCAGAATATCAAGTAAATTATTAATATTAGTTAATATATCATTGAATTCATTAACTATTTTTTCTTGCTCAAGGCTCGTCAGCCGATGCAGGCGCAAATCCAGTATCGCCTGCGCCTGGACTTCGGATAAACGGTACTGGCCGTCCGTCAGGCCGAACTCGGCGGGGAGACCAAGCGGGCGCGACACATTGCTCCCGGCGCGGGTCAGCAGCTCCTGCACCACACCGGGCAGCCAGCTGCGGCCCATCAGCGCCATCTTTGCGGCGGCCGGGTCGGCGGCCTTTTTAATCAGCGCGATCACTTCATCTATATTGGCCAGCGCCACCGCCAGCCCTTCCAAAATATGCGCCCGCTCGCGTGCCTTGCGCAGGTCAAACTGGGTGCGCCGCGTCACCACCTCCTGGCGATGGCGGATAAAGCATTCCAGTATCTGCTTCAGGCTGAGCAGGCGCGGCTGACCGTCCACCAGCGCCACCATGTTGATGCCGAAGGCGTTCTGCATCTGGGTGTGCTGATACAGATTGTTCAGCACCACCTCGGCGTTCTCGCCGCGCTTGAGTTCGATCACCATGCGCATGCCGTCCTTGTCCGACTCGTCACGCAACTCCGAGATGCCTTCCAGGCGTTTTTCCTTGACCAGATCGGCGATTTTTTCAATCAGGTGCGCCTTGTTCACCTGGTATGGCAGTTCGGTGACGATGATACTTTGCCTGGCGCCCTTGTCCGCGTCGCCCTCGATGTGGGCGCGCGCGCGCACCAGCAGGCGGCCGCGCCCGGTCTTGTACGCCTCCACGATGCCCTGCGTGCCATTGACAATGCCCGCGGTAGGGAAATCCGGCCCCGGCACCAACTGCATCAGCGCGGCGAGATCGAGTGCGGGATTATCTATCAGGGCCACGCAGGCGGAGATGATCTCGCTCAGGTTGTGCGGCGGGATGTTGGTGGCCATGCCCACCGCGATGCCGCTGGAGCCGTTGACCAGCAGGTTGGGGATGCGCGCCGGCAGCACCACCGGCTCGCGCTCGGCGCCGTCGTAATTGGGCGCGAAGTCCACCGTCTCGCGCTCGATGTCGGCCAGCAACTCATGCGCGATGCGCGACATGCGCACCTCGGTGTAACGCATCGCGGCGGGCGCGTCGCCGTCCACCGAACCGAAGTTGCCCTGCCCGTCCACCAGCACGTAGCGCATCGAAAACGGTTGCGCCATGCGCACAATGGTGTCGTACACCGCGGTGTCGCCGTGCGGATGATATTTACCGATCACATCACCGACGACGCGTGCGGATTTTTTATAGGGCTTGTTCCAGTCCGTGCCCAACTCGCTCATCGCGTACAGCACGCGCCGGTGCACCGGCTTCAGGCCGTCGCGCACGTCGGGCAGCGCGCGCCCCACGATCACGCTCATGGCGTAATCGAGGTAGGACTGCTTCATCTCCTCCTCGATGTTGATCGGGTGCAGTTCTTGGGCGAAATCAACCATCGGAGTGAGTGCGGCGGCAGACTGGAGAGTTATGGAGAAGGGACTGAATCACAGTGGAATTTTAGCATATTTCGGCGCCCGCCC
>JAMCTV010000092.1 GCA_023381235.1 Gammaproteobacteria bacterium | reverse complement strand
ACGCCGACGTCATTACCATCGAGACCTCGCGCTCCGACATGGAGTTGCTCGACGCGTTCGTGAATTTTTCCTACCCGAACGAAATCGGCCCCGGCGTGTACGACATCCATTCACCGCGCGTGCCGGCCAAAGACGAGATCGTGCGCCTGATGGAAAAGGCGGCGAAGGTGGTTCCGGCGGAGCGCTTGTGGATCAACCCCGACTGCGGCCTCAAGACCCGCGACTGGCCGGAAGTGGAAACCGCGCTCGGCAACATGGTGTCCGCAGCCAAGACGCTGCGCGAGCGGCTGCAACACTGATTTCTCTTCCATAGATTCCCTCTCCCCTAACGGGGAGAGGGCTAGGGAGAGGGGCGTCACCTCAGGCTGATGGTCGGCCAGTTTTTTTTCTTCGCGTATTCCATAAGCTGCGCATCCGGGTCCACCGCGACCGGGTGCGTGACCTTTTCCAGCAGCGGGATGTCGTTGTGCGAGTCGCTGTAGAACCAGATCTCGCCCGGCGCGACTCCCTTTTCCTTCAGCCACTGCTCCAGCCGCGCGACCTTGCCTTCGCGGTAACAGGGAATACCTGCGACCCGGCCGGTGTAGCGGCCATGCTTCATCTCCGGTTCCGAGGCGAGCAGGTCGGACACGCCGTACGCCTCGGCAATCGGCCCGGTGACGAAGCGGTTGGTGGCGCTGATGATGAGCAGGGTGTGCCCGCGCTGGCGGTGGTTTTCAATCAACGCCCGCGCCTTGGGCAGCATGATGGGCGCGATCTTCTCGCGCATAAAACGCTCGCGCAGTGACTGTAGCGCGGCCGGGTCATGCTGCGCCAGCGGGCGCAACGAGAAGCTGAGGAAGGCATGAATATCCAGGGTTCCCGCCTGATATTGTTCGTAATAGCGCAGGTTTTCGCGTTCGTAATGTTCGCGGTCAACAAGCCCCTGTTCGACCAGAAACACGCCCCATAGATAATCGCTGTCACCCGCCAGCAGGGTATTGTCCAGATCGAAAATCGTCAGTCCCTTAGACACAGATACAAGATACAAGAGAAAAGCGAAAAGTAAAACCCTTTGCCTTTGCTCTTTCCCGTTTTCTCTAGTATCTTTCTTGTTTTATCCATCGTTAAGCACATGACCGATTCGGATGGCTATCGCCCCAACGTGGGCATCATCCTCGCCAATGACGAGCGCAAACTGCTGTGGGCGCGGCGCATCCGTCAGGACGCCTGGCAGTTCCCGCAAGGGGGCATACGCCGCCATGAAACGCCGGAGCAGGCGATGTACCGCGAACTGGGCGAGGAGCTGGGCCTGCAAAAGGAGCACGTGACACTGATCGGCTGCACGCGCGACTGGTTGCGCTACGAGATACCCAAGCACCTGGTGCGCCGTGACCGTACGCCGCTTTATATCGGACAGAAGCAAATCTGGTTTCTGCTGCATCTGACCGCACAGGAACAGCGCGTGACACTCGACGCCAGTTCCAGACCCGAATTTGACCGCTGGCGCTGGGTGGACTACTGGCGCCCGCTGGCCGAGGTGGTCGCTTTCAAGCGCGCGGTGTACGAGCTGGCGCTGACCGAGCTTGAGCCGCTGTTGTTCGGAGAAAACACGCGCGATTCCGCATTCCATTAAGTTTACATTTTCTGACTTGCTGACCATGCTTGAAAGCCTGCGCCGCATCGTGCAAGAGGTGAACGCCGCCAGGAACCTGGAGCAGGCGCTCACGATCATTGTGCAGCGCGTCAAACAGGCCATGGCGGCGGACGTGTGCTCGGTCTATCTCGCCGATCCGGTACAGCAGCAATATGTGCTGATGGCCACCGACGGTCTCAACCCGGAAGCCGTGGGCACGGTGCGCCTCAAGCTCAACGAAGGTCTGGTCGGCGTGGTGGGCGAGCGCGCCGAGCCGCTCAATCTCGACAACGCCCCCGATCATCCGCGCTACCGCTTTATCGCCGAGACCGGCGAAGAGCGTTATCACGCCTTTCTCGGCGCGCCCATCATCCATCACCGCCAGGTATTAGGCGTGCTGGTGGTGCGCCAGCGCGCGCGGCGCAAGTTCGATGAGAACGAAGAGACGCTGCTCGTCACCATCGCCGCGCAGCTTGCGGGCGGCATCGCGCACGCGCAGGCGAGCGGCGGCATCAACGGCCTGCAGCACGGCAACCGCGGCGCGCAAGGCCGCGCCATCGCCGGACTGCCGGGCGCGCCCGGCATCGGCATCGGTCAGGCGCTGGTGATTTATCCGCCCACCGATCTGGACGCCATACCGGATCGCAAAACCGCCGACAGCACGGCGGAAATCAAACTGTTCGAGGGCGCGGTGGACAAGGTGCGGGGCGATATCGAAGCGCTCGCTGCGCGTCTGCGCGCCACGTTGCCGGAAGAGGACATCGCGCTGTTTGACGCCTATCTGCACATGCTGCGCGGCGAGAGCCTGGCGGGCAAGACCGTCGCGCGCATCCGCGCCGGTCAGTGGGCGCCGGGCGCCCTGCGCGACACCATACTGGAGCACACGCGCGCCTTCGAGGCGATGGGCGATGCCTATTTAAGCGAGCGCGCGAGTGACGTGCGCGATCTCGGCCTGCGCATACTGGTGTACCTGCAAGCCGACGCGCGCCGCAAGCATGACTATCCGCCGCACACGGTGATCGTGGGCGAGGAGGTGTCCGCCACCGCGCTGGCCGAGGTGCCGAAAGACAGGCTCGCCGGCGTGATCTCGGTGCGCGGCTCCAGTTCCTCGCACGTCGCCATCCTGGCGCGCGCCATGGGCGTTCCGGCGGTGATGGGCGTCGCGGACCTGAACGTGATCCGCGTGGACGGGCGCGAAGTGGTGGTGGACGGTTATCGCGGACGCCTCTACGTCGAGCCCACGCCCGTGGTGCGCGCTGAATACCAGCGCATCGCGCGCGAAGAACAGGCACTCGCCGCCGAGTTGTCCGGACTGCGCGACCTGCCCGCGGTCACGCGCGACGGGCACCGCGTGCCGCTTTACGCCAACACCGGCCTGCTGTCCGATATCACCCCCACCTTGAACAGCGGCGCGGAGGGCATCGGTTTGTACCGCACCGAATTCCCATTCATGACGCGCGAGCGTTTCCCCGGCGAAGAAGAACAGCGCGTCATTTACCGCCAGGTACTGGAGGCGTTTCACCCGCACCCGGTGGTGCTGCGCACGCTCGACATCGGCGGCGACAAGAGCCTGCCGTATTTTCCCATCGAAGAAGACAATCCGTTCCTGGGCTGGCGCGGCATCCGCATCAGCCTCGATCATCCCGAAATCTTCATCGTGCAACTGCGCGCCATGCTGCGCGCCAGCCGCGGGCTGGGCAATCTGCATCTGCTCCTGCCCATGGTCAGCGCCCTGTCCGAGGTGGATGAGGCGTTGCGCCTGATTAAACGCGTGCATGACGAACTGAGCGAAAACGGGGAAGCGGCGACCATGCCGCAAGTCGGCGTGATGATCGAGGTCCCTTCCGCGGTTTACCAGGTGGACGCCATTGCCGAGCGCGTGGATTTTCTTTCCGTCGGCAGCAATGATCTCACCCAGTATCTGCTCGCGGTAGATCGCAAC
>JAMCTV010000091.1 GCA_023381235.1 Gammaproteobacteria bacterium | reverse complement strand
GAGGCAGGTTGTCCGGCCCGGAGTTTGCAAAATCGTTGAGCGACGGGCTGCGCGCCGCCGGAGTCAACGTGATAGACATCGGCATGGCGCCGACACCCGTGCTGTATTTCGCCACCCACCAGCTCAAGACCGGCTCCGGCGTGGCGATTACCGGCAGTCACAACCCGCCCGATTACAACGGCATCAAGATCGTGCTGGGTGGCGAGACCTTGTCGGGCGAGGCGATCAGCGCGCTGCGCACGCGCATTGTGCAAGGTGATTTGACCCAGGGCGCGGGCGCGTGGAAATCCGTGGACGTGATTCCCGATTACATCGCGCGCGTGACATCCGGCGTGCGGCTCGCCCGGCCATTGAAAATCGTGGTGGACTGCGGCAACGGCGTGGCGGGAATGCTTGCGCCGCGCGTGCTGCGCGCGCTGGGCTGCGAGGTCACGGAACTTTTCTGCGAGGTGGACGGTCACTTCCCCAACCATCACCCCGACCCCAGTCAGCCGGAGAATCTGGAGGACCTGATCCACGCGGTGAAATCCGGCGGCGCGGATTTAGGGCTCGCCTTCGACGGCGACGGTGACCGGCTGGGCGTGGTGACGGCGGAGGGGCGCATCATCTGGCCGGACCGGCAATTGATGCTGTATGCAGAGGACGTATTGTCGCGCAATCCGGGCGCGACCATCATTTACGACGTGAAGTGCACGCGCAATCTGGCCAGGGTGATTGCGCAACACGGCGGCAAGCCCTTGATGTGGAAGACCGGCCACTCGCTCATCAAGGCCAAGATGAAGGAGACCGGCGCGCTGCTCGCGGGCGAGATGAGCGGCCACGTGTTCTTCAAGGAGCGCTGGTACGGTTTTGACGACGGCTTGTACACCGCCGCACGGTTGCTGGAAATCCTCTCGCGCGATGCGCGCCGCCCCAGCGCGGTGTTCGACGCGCTGCCGGAGACGGTGAACACGCCGGAATTGAAGCTGGAGATGCGCGAGGGCGAGCACTTCAAGCTCATGCAACGCTTGCAAGGCAGCGCCGATTTTCCCGGCGCCACGCTCACCACCATAGACGGCGTGCGCGCGGACTTCGCCGACGGCTGGGGGCTGGCGCGCCCGTCCAACACCACGCCTACCGTGATAATCCGCTTCGAGGCGGACAACCAGGCGGCGCTCAAGCGCATTCAAAATGAATTTCGCACCGCGCTGTTAAGGCTCGATCCCAATTTAAAACTGCCATTTTGATAACGCCATGAGTGTGAACGACGCTGCAAACATCGCCCACGTGCTGACCGAGGCGCTGCCCTACATCAAGCGCTACCGGGGCAAGACCATCGTTATCAAATACGGCGGCAATGCCATGGTGGATGAGACTCTGAAGAGCGGATTCGCGCGCGACGTGGTGCTGATGAAGCTGGTCGGCATCAACCCGGTGGTGGTGCACGGCGGCGGGCCGCAGATCGGCAGGCATCTGGAGAAACTCGGCAAGCCGAGCCGGTTTGTGGAGGGCCTGCGCGTCACCGACAGCGAAACCATGGACGTGGTGGAGATGGTGCTGGGCGGCCTGGTGAACAAGGAGATTGTGAATCTCATCAACCGCCAGGGCGGTTCCGCCGTGGGCCTGTCCGGCAAGGACGGCGACCTGATCCGCGCGCGCAAGCTCACCCTTCGTCCAGGCTCAGGGCAGGCCCTCACGCGCAACACGCCGGAGACGGATGCGCCGGAGATCATAGACATCGGTCACGTGGGCGAGGTGGCGAGCATAGACGCCTCGGTTATCAACATGCTGGTGAGCGGCGACTTCATACCGGTGATCGCGCCGGTGGGCGTGGGCGAGGACGGGCAGTCGTATAATATCAATGCCGATCTGGTGGCGGGCAAGATCGCCGAGACCCTGCATGCGGAGAAACTTATGCTGCTGACCAACACTGCGGGCGTGCTCGACAAGCAGGGCAAGCTGCTGGAGCGGCTGAACGCGAGACAGGCGAATACGCTGATTGAAGACGGCACGATATACGGCGGCATGCTGCCCAAGGTGCGCTGCGCGCTGGATGCGGTGCAAGGCGGCGTGGCGGCGGCGCACATCGTGGACGGGCGGGTGCCGCACGCCGTGCTGCTGGAGCTGCTTACCGATCAGGGCGTAGGGACGTTGATTGTGGGCTGATGTCCATGGACAAGGCGGAATTGACGGAGTTCTTTCAGTGCACGCCGCGCCTCGCCGAGCTCTGCACGCAGGGCGGCTGGCCCGCGCCGGAAAGCCTCAAACTCGACATCGTGCAACAACAGGGCGCGGAGGTGGTGTGCGACGTGCGCTTCGATGAAGTGATAATGGAAGGCTCAGGCTGCGAGGCCGGCCGCATCCCGTGCTGGGGACAGTTTCGCCTGCGTCTGGATGAGCGTGGCAAGGTTGCCGCGGCTGAGTTGATAGAAGGCGCCCGCGGGAGCGGCTAAGGTTTCAGCGACTGCCGCTCTGCCCTGATTTCCCGATAGCGGTTCAATTCCGCCCCGGCACCTTCCTTGATCTTGTCCTGCTCGGCTTGTCTGGCCTGGATGAAGTCCTGATACTGTTTTTGCTGGGTCTGTAGCGCGGCGATGTCTTTTTGCAGTTTCTCCGGCAGCGGCTTGCCCGCGCCTTGCAGCCCATCGGCGCGCTTGTTGAGTTCAGCGAGCTGCCTGGTAACCATGTTGAGATTGCCCTGGGTGATGCTGATGGTCATGTCCAGCGCCGCCAGCTTCTGATCGCGCGAGCGCAGAATGTCGTCCTCGCTGGAATAAGTGCGCATCAGGGTGCGGTCGTACGCCGCCTGTTCTGCGGCGCGTTTTTGCTCCTCGGCCTTTAATTGCCGCTGCCGTTCTTCTTCCGCCAATTGCTCCGGCGTCTTCGCGGCATCCGTCTTCCTGACGGTTATGCCCTGCTTGTTCAGTTCAGAGCGGCCCTGCTCCGCGTATTCCGGCGGGATGCTGTCGCCATAGTGCACCTGGCCTTTTTCATCCACCCACTTGTAGAGTTTGCCGGCATGGGCCGGCAGGCTGATGCCGAAGGCAAACAGCAGTATGAGTGAATAACCAAAAATGAAAAATGAAGAATGAAACTTCAAATTCTTCATTTTCTCAACGGGCAAGCCGCTCTCTTGCGCGCGCAATGGCCGCCCGCACTTGCGCCGGCGCGGTGCCGCCCAGGTGATTGCGTTCCGCCACCGAGCCTTGCGGTTTGAGGACATCAAATACATCCTGTTTTATGACCGCAGAGAAACCACGCAGTTCCTCCAGGGTGAGCTGGGTCAGCTCACGCCTGGTTTCGATGGCGTGGCGCACGATCTTGCCGGTGATTTCATGCGCGTCGCGGAACGGCACGCCTTTTTTGGCCAGGTAATCGGCGAGGTCGGTGGCGGTGGAGTAGCCGCTGGCGGCGGCGTGCAACATGCGCTCGCGCTTGATCTGCATCGCGCCCAGCATGGCGGCGTACACGCGCAGCGAGTCCTGCACCGTGTCTATCGTATCGAACAGCGGCTCCTTGTCTTCCTGATTGTCCTTGTTGTAGGCGAGCGGCTGCGCCTTCATCAGGGTGAACAACGCCATGAGATGGCCGATGACGCGCCCGCTCTTGCCGCGCACCAGTTCCGGCACGTCCGGGTTTTTTTTCTGCGGCATGATGGACGAGCCGGTGCAGAAGGCGTCGCCCAAATCCACGAAATCGAACTGCGCCGACGACCACAGTATCAACTCCTCGGAAAAACGCGATAAATGCGTCATCACCAGCGCCGCCGCCGCGGTAAACTCGATGGCGAAGTCGCGGTCGCTCACCGCATCGAGCGAGTTCTCCGCCGGCGTGTCAAAGTCCAGCAGTTGCGCGGTATAGGCGCGGTCTATCGGATAGCAGGTGCCGGCGAGCGCCGCCGCGCCGAGCGGCATGACGTTGACGCGCCTGCGGCAGTCCTTGAGGCGCGCGCGGTCGCGCTCCAGCATCTCAAACCAGGCCAGCATGTGATGGCCGAAGGTGACCGGTTGTGCGACCTGGAGATGAGTAAAGCCTGGCAGCACGGTCTCGGCCTCGCACCCGGCGATGTCGAGCAGTACGGTTTGCAGGTCTTTTATTTGCTGTAGGATCGCGTCTATCGCGTCACGCAGATACAGGCGCAGATCGGTGGCGACCTGGTCGTTGCGCGAGCGCCCGGTGTGCAGTTTCTTGCCCGCCTCGCCGATGCGCTCGATCAGGCGCGCCTCGATGTTCATGTGCACGTCTTCTAGCGCCACCGACCAGTCAAACCCGCCTGTCTCGATGGCGCGCTCGATGTCCTGCAACCCGGTCACGATGGCGGCGCATTCGGTCTCGCTCAACACGCCCACGCGCGCCAGCATCCGCGCGTGCGCGATGGAACCCAGAATGTCGTGTTTGTACAGGCGCCGGTCGAAGGAGACGGAGGCGGTAAAACGCTCCACCAGCGCGTCGGTCTGCTGCGTGAAGCGTCCGCCCCAGAGCTTGTCCTGGCTTGTATGCTTGTCTTTGGCCATGATAAATGTACTGTAATATTACAGCAGGTCACCTCGAAAAATTCGAGGTGGCCGTGCGGGGCAGGGATGCCCCGCCATTTTCGACCGCGCAAGCGGTTGAAAATGAAGCAAAGCGAAAACCACGTTTTTCGCTCTGCGTGGAGAGAAATTGCCAGGAAGGCAATTTTTCGACATTTTTAATAGTATAGACCATAAAATGAGGCGCGAGGATGGCGAACAGCGACACCGATACCTTATTTCTGCCGGACTTCTGCGGCCTGCGCCGGGTGCTGACCCTGCTGGTGATGGCCGAGCTGCTGGCCCTGGTGCTGTCCCTGGGCGCGCTGCAAAGCGCCGACCGCTGGAGCGATCTCGGCGTGATTTCGCTGTTCGTGCAGTGGGTGGCGCTGGCGAGCGGCGCGGCGCTGTGCATCGGGCGGCGCTGGCTCAAGAAGCTCTCCAACAGCCAGGCCGCCGCGTTGAGCTATATGCTGCTACTGGGAGTCACCGCTCTGCTCAGTGAGGCTGCTTACCGGCTGCTGCAAAGCGACGCGCTCGGCGTAACCTTGCCTGCGGGCTGGCATGGGGACTTCCTGCTGCGTAATCTGGTCGTGAGCGCCATCGTGAGCGCGCTCGCCCTGCGCTACTTTTATGTGCAGCACCAGTGGAAGAGCCACGTCGAGTCCGAGGCCTCAGCGCGCATCCAGGCCTTGCAATCGCGCATGCGCCCGCATTTCTTTTTCAACAGCATGAACACCATCGCCGGC
>JAMCTV010000090.1 GCA_023381235.1 Gammaproteobacteria bacterium | reverse complement strand
CCACCAGAAGCAACTGGTAACTGTTTACTTCCAGCAACTCAACGCAACGCGCGTCCGCAAGCCCGTGCTGCTTGACCAGCGCGGCGAATGATTTATCGCGTTCGTCCTGCAACTCTTGATGCACGCACAGCGTGACACGCGGACGCGCGCCTTCGGTTCGCACGATGCGCGCCAGGCTGATGCCGCCCGGCGCAAGGGCAATACCGGCCACCCCTTCGCTATGCGCGGGTTTATAAAATAGTTTTAACAGTGCACTTTTCATGGCGCCGGCCACAGATTGTTTTTACCTTTATTTTACAGTCATGAGGCTGACCCTTGTCAGGTTTTGCTCAAAATTACCATAGTAACTTATTGTTGTAAATATAATAATTTGATAAAAATCGTTACCCCTCAAATACCAAATCCCACACCCGCCGATCCGCCCCCAAGGCGCGCTGCTCAAAACGGCTGGGGAAACGCTGCGCCGCATCGGCAAACACACCCGAACCATGAACATTTTTTAAATATAAACAGTTAGTTAGTACATGCATCATGTATTGCGCGTAGTCCTCGTCATCGGTGGCAAGATGGAGCCGTCCGCCCGATTTGAGCTTATGGGCTGCGAGCTCAGCAAAAGCCGGCTGCACCAGCCGCCGCTTGTGATGGCGGCGCTTGGGCCAGGGGTCGGGGAAAAACACGTGCACTGCGCTTAAACTCGCATCGGGGATGGCGCGCTGCAACACCTCCACCGCGTCATGACAGATGACGCGCACGTTGGCTATGCCTTGCGCGTCGAGGCGCCGCAGCAAACTTCCCACGCCGGGGCGGTGCACTTCGATGCCGAGATAATCGTTTTCAGGATGGGCCGCGGCCGCGGCCAGCAGCGCGTCGCCCGCGCCGAAGCCAATCTCCAGCACGCGCGGAGCGCGGCGGCCAAACAGCGCATCGAAATCGAGTGGAGCAGCTTGCGGCTCCACGCCGTAACGTTGCCACAGGGTATCAAGCGCAAGCTGCTGGGCGCGCGTCATGCGCCCCTGGCGCAACACGTAGCTGCGGATGGGTCTCATCTTAGAGAAAAGAGGCAAGAGACAAGAGAAAAGTGGGCAATTTAAGGCGCGATATTATTCTTTTACTTTTCTCTTGTCTCTTGCCTCTTTTCTCTGCATCTCAAAAAAATGTTCCGTCAATGGGGGACGATGCGCTCGCATAGAGCTTACGCGGCATCCGCCCGGCCAGGTAAGCCTCGCGTCCGGCCTGCACCGCCTTGTTCATGGCGCTTGCCATCAGCACCGGATTTTTTGCCGCGGCGATGGCGGTGTTCATGAGTACGCCGTCGCAGCCGAGTTCCATGGCGATGGCGGCGTCCGAGGCGGTGCCGACGCCGGCGTCCACCAGTATCGGCGCCTTGGCGTTTTCCACGATCAGGCGAATGTTGTAAGGATTGCGTATGCCGAGCCCCGACCCGATGGGCGCGGCGAGCGGCATCACCGCCACGCAGCCCATCTCCTCCAGACGTTTGGCGATGAGCGGGTCGTCGCTGGTGTACACCATCACCTTGAAGCCTTCCTTGACCAATATCTCCGCGGCCATGAGGGTCGCGGGAATATCGGGAAACAAGGTCTTCTCATCGCCCAGCACTTCGAGCTTCACGAGGTCATGGCCGTCGAGTAATTCGCGCGCCAGGCGGCAGGTGCGGATCGCGTCTTCGGCCGTGTAACAGCCCGCGGTGTTGGGCAATATCGTGTAGCGCTGCGGCGGCAACACGTCGAGCAGATTGGGCTCGCCCGGATTCTGGCCGATGTTGGTGCGGCGGATGGCGACGGTCACGATCTCGGCGCCGCTCGCCTCGACAGCGCGGCGCGTCTCCTCCAGATCGCGGTACTTGCCGGTGCCGACCAGCAGGCGCGAATGGTAAACCTTGCCCGCGATGATGAGCGGATCGTTGTGTTGTGGCTGGGGCGACGGCAGGGCGCTCATGTCAGCCACCTCCCACGGCGTGAATGATCTCCACCTGATCGGCGCAGCGCAGCTTACGTGCGGCGTAGGCGCTGCGCGGCACGATCTCGCGGTTGATCTCCAGGGCGCAGCGCCTGTCGGCAAGCTCCAGTTGCGCCAGGAGCTGTGTGACGTCACAGCCTTCAGGGACGTCGCGCGCCTGCCCGTTGACGAAAATCTGCATAAAATACAACTCTCACCCCTTCGGGGCCACTTCAAACGGCTATTTTAAAGCATCGGCGCGAGGGAGGCCAATGGATATATGCAAAGGCTTTCTCGGTATCCTGACGGTTATGCTAAGCTAAAAACGTGCGGGTGTAGTTCAATGGTAGAACTTCAGCTTCCCAAGCTGATAGTGTGGGTTCGATTCCCATCACCCGCTCCATTACTCCAGAGATAAAGAGGCAAGAGAAAGGAGTAAAGTTGGCGTTCTGACTTTTCTCTTGCCTCTTTTCTCTTGTATCTGATTTTAATATGGAAACCGTAATCCGCTTCGGCAGCTTTATCGCCTTGTTCATCATCATGGCGCTGTGGGAAACGCAGCGCCCGCGCCGCATGCCTGCCCAGCCCAAGAGCCGGCACTGGCGCACCAACCTCTCCCTGCTCGCGCTGGACGCGCTGCTGGTGCGCCTGCTGCTGGGCGCCGGGGCCTACGCCACGGCGTTGTATGCCGGGCAGCATGGGTGGGGCTTGTTCAATCTCATCGCCTGGCCCGCGTGGGTGGAATTCCTGCTCGCCTGGCTGCTGCTCGACTTCGCGCTCTATCTACAACACGTCATCTCGCACGCTCTGCCCGTTTTCTGGCGTTTGCACCGCGTGCATCACACTGATCTGGACTTTGATCTCACCACCGGGGTGCGCTTTCATCCGGTCGAGATCATCCTCTCCATGATCTATAAAATAGCAGCCGTGACGGCCCTGGGCGCAAGTCCGTGGGTAGTATTGGTGTTTGAAGTCATCCTGAACGGGGCTTCGGTGTTCAATCACGGCAACGTGCATATCCCGGAAAAAATGGACCGCTGGCTGCGCCTCCTCATCGTCACGCCGGACATGCACCGGGTGCATCATTCCAGCGCGGTGAACGAAACCAACTCCAATTTTGGATTTTCCATCTCGCTGTGGGACCGGCTGTGCGGCACCTACCGCGCGCAACCGGCGCTGGGTCAGTTGGGATTTGAAATCGGTCTGAAGGAGTACCGCGCGCGGTTAGGCTTTCTTGACCTGTTACTGCTGCCGCTGCGCGGCAAGCTCGGTCAATACAGTTTCAAGAAAGACAGCGGCGAAGCATAGCCATGCTGGTCATTTTGATGCGTCACGCCGAGGCCGAAAAGGCCAGCCCGCGCCGCTACCCCAATGATGACCTGCGCCCGCTCAGCGCGTCAGGCAAAAAAATCCAGCGGGCAGCCGCCAAGGCGCTGAGGCAGATGAAAATCAGGCCTGACCGCATCCTCACCAGCCCGCGCCTGCGCGCGCGACAGACGGCGGAGATCACGGCAAAAACTTTGGGGCTGGCGAAAATAATGGGCGAAGAGGCTGCGCTCGGCGAGCGTTATTCGCTCAAGGCCGCGCTTAGCCTGCTTGTGCGCTGCAAACCTGATGAGACGGTAGTATGCGTCGGCCATGAGCCGGACTTGGGTAAACTTGCCCAGGCGCTGCTGGGATCAGACTTTTCCATCAAGTTCGGCAAAAGCGCCCTCATGGGCATCGAGTTCAACCGCCGCGCGGCGCGCGGCGCGGGCGCGTTGCTTTTTTTCTACCGCGCGCAAGACCTGCTACGGTTGGTTTGAGGCCCGCCAAAAAAACGGCCACCCGCAGGTGGCCGTCAAGCGGCTTGTTACAGCTCTAGGAGAAAATCAGAAGTCATGGTTGATGCCGATGGAGAAGGTGGACAGGTCTTTACCGGCAATAGTGTTTGTGGCCGCGCCGCTGGAGCCGCCCGATCCCAAGCCATACTTCGCACCGCTGTCGTTATTGGTGCCGGAGTAGAGGGCGTAAATCGCGGTGCGTTTGCTGAGCGCGTGGTCCACGCCGACCACGAACCAGTCCGCGCCGGTGTTACTTGCCGCGTCATTGTCATCGGCCTGGGCGTAGGCGATCTTGAAGGTGTTGCTGCCTATCTTGTGCGACAAGGCCAGATACCATGCGTCGCGGTCGAACGCACTCGCTATATTGTCCTCCGACAGCGACTCATATACCAAGCCCAGCTTGGTTTTGTCCTGGTTGAAGAGGTAGCTCAAGCCGACTGTCAGGCCGTCGGTGTCATTACCACCCGCACCGTCCGTGGTATCATTATCATGCTTTTCGTAGGCAACACTGGCGTAATAGGGACCGTTTTCATAGGTAGCGTTCACGCTGTATCTGTCCCGTTTCACGCCGCCGGTTTCATCAGGACGGTAGGCGGCTAACAGTTGGAAGCCGTTCATCTTCGGACTCCAGTAGTTGATGCTGTTGGGGTCGCGTTCGTTGAACGGCGTTTTCGTTGTGCTGATACTGCCAATGATGGCGTTGAAATCACCCATGCTGTCGCTGTAGTTATCCAGCTTGCCGGTGGCGAGTTTGTAGGGGTTGTCCGTGACACCCAAGACCAGTGTGCCGAAACCACCCGCGAGGCCTACGTAGCTGTTGCGGGCCGAGGCGAGCAGCGTGCTTTCCTCGCCATCGAGACTGACCAGCGTCTCGAATTGAAAGAGGCCCTTCAACCCATTGCCTAAATCTTCCACCCCCTTGAAACCCAAGCGCGAGTTGTTGCTGGTGACGTTGGTGACGTTATTTGAGCCGTCGTCTGTGAAATCCACGGAGGCGCGCGCCTTGCCGTAAATCTTGTAGGTTTCGTCCGCCTGAGCCGCAAAAGACGCTGCGCACAGCGCCGTGATGAGCGCCGCATAGAGTTTTTTATGTGGGTACTGCTTCATGATCGTACTCTCCTTTAAATAACATTATGAATTTGTTGATTAATTCAGAATTAACCCGCTGCGCCAAACCCGCAATCGGCTAGCGGCCTCAAAACCGTGGGCATAGCTTGCCGCCGTCATGTTACAGAACAATTAAGGACTGATTACAGGACAAACAAACTTGACCCGTTTTTACGCAGCATCCCGACAGGGCGATGTTATGTAAATTGATAATCATTATCGTTAGTGATGTCAAGCCCCCCTCCCGTTCGCTGTTGCCTCCATCGAAAAATTCACCTGCGTGTCATTTCATTGTCACGCTCGGGCAGCATTATGCGCGCTGTCAATGTTTGACATTGATGAGGAATTCACATGAAACAAGGCATACTGGCCTTATCACTGGCCACCCTGTCGGCCTGCGCCATGTACTACGGCGTGAGCAATGCTGATGAGGAAAACGATTTCGGTTCAGCCGTGGAGCAGCAGTTGCGCGCGAAATCCGTACAACTGTTCGGCGTCAATGAGCCGCTGGCGGAAAGCGCCTACGGTCCCTACACCGATGCGGATAACACCAAGGCCGTGATTCTGGCCAAGGGTCTCAAGGCTTATGCCGTAAGCAACGTCACCGACAAGCAGGCGGACATGATCGCCTTCTGGCCCAACGACTATAACCCTACTCACGCCTTTGTGTGTATCGAAAACTTTTTCAGCGGCAACAATCCGAACACGATCAGCGTGCAGCGCGTCAATCTGGCGGGTGACCCAAACAGCAATGTCGAGACCATCGTGAAGGGCATTTCGTCCTGCGACCCGGTCAAGCGCACCCCCTGGAGCAGCATCGTGGTCGGTGAAGAGGCCGACTCCAACGGCGGCTTCTATGAAATCATGGATCCGATGAGCCTGTCCGGCGCCGCGCCTGCGGTGATTACCGACCGCGCGGCCGGCACCAGCACCGACTCGCGCGTGGTAAAGCGCAAAGCGGTAGGGAATTTGTCGTGGGAGGGTGTCGTGATACTGGAAAACGGCACGATGTACTTCGGCGATGAAAAGCGCCCCGGCAACGGCAAGGCGGGCGGCGGCATCTACAAGTTTGTGCCTGCGACTCCGTATATCCCCGCCACGGGCGTCATCACCGATCCCAACCTGTCGCCGTTTGCGAGCGGCAATAACTACGGTATGCGCTTGGGCACCCGCAGCGGCAACACGGATTATAGTCAAGGGTCCGAAATTGGTAAAGGTATCTGGGTGGCCGTCAATGCCGCGAGCTACGCCGACGCCTTCGGCAATATCAATCTGGGCAGCGCGCAAAATGCATTGGGGCTGACCGGCTACTACCGCCCGGAAGACATGGACCGCGATCCGGTCGCCGCCAAAAATGGCCTGGTGCGTAACTGCTGGGCCAATACCGGCCGTATCACTAACGCCGTAACCAGCGACATCGAGAACGGCCATAACTACGGCGAGATCATGTGTCTCAGCGACGTGGCCGAGACCTCCGCCACCACGGGTTTTGCCCCTGTCGTCACGCGCTTCGTGGCGGGCGACCGTGACATGAACCAGTTCGACAACGTCGCCTTCCAGCCGCACTCCGGCGTGCTCTATACCCAGGAGGACAGCGAAACCGAAGCGCTGAACGCCGATGGCACGCTGAAGGAGCTGCGCGGCACTGACATCTGGGCCTGCCTGCCGGACGGCAAGGACCGTGACGTACAGAGCGATGGCTGCGTGCGCGTGCTATCCATCAAGGATACCGACGCGGAGTCAACCGGCTTTATCTTTGACGCCAGCGGCGAGCGCGCCTACGTCAACATCCAGCACCGCTCCACCGGCCAAGGCGCGCTGCTGCGCATCGAAGGCTTTAAAGTGAAATAACCTGTCCACACAACTTTTCCATCTGCGGCCGCGTCATCATGCGCGGCCGCTTTTTTATTGAAGAGGCAACCTATGAGCAAGGACCGTCTATTTCTGGAAATATCCACACCCGCAGGGAACATCATCAAGCTGGGCGATGTTTACATTAACGAGCAGGGCATTGAACTCAAGGTGACAAAAATCCTGAGGCCGGGCGGGGAGAGTGACGTGTATGTGGAGATGGCGCCCATGGATGAGCGCTTGAACGATGCCTGCTGGCAGGGCCACCTGCTGGCGTTCACAGACCCCATGCTGGATACGGGCGATGGGGCTGTGCAACGCATCCCGCGCGTCTATATAGAAGACATGGACAAGATGACCCGGTTTCGCGACGCCAGCGCAGCGTGATCCCGGCGCAGGGATGCGCAGGGGCGGCCGTGCCCTGAGAAGTCCAGGATGGACTTATTCAGAGCTTCCTTAAGCACAAAACTTCACCTATGATAGTGTGCAAACATGGCTACCTACCGTGCTGAGCAGCACGCCCCTCCTCCCGCCGACCAGGCGGAAGCGCACAGGGCACAGGCCAAGACGCTCCATGACATCATGGAACAACGGCTGCTCACTCCCTTATTTCAGCCCATTGTTGCCCTTCCGGGCAACACGATTTACGGTTATGAGGCGCTGATCCGCGGACCGTCGGACAGCGTGCTGCATACGCCGGACAATCTGTTCGACACCGCGCTGCGCGCCGGACAGCTTTCCAGGCTCGACCTGCTGTGCCGCCAAATCGCATTACAGTCTTATCAAGAACAAGGCCTGGCCGGCAAACTGTTTCTTAATATCAACCCCGCCAGTCTTTTGCAGCCCGACTTCAAGCCCGGGCTCACCCTGCAACACATGGCGGAGCTGGGGATAGACCCGGAGCAAGTGGTGATGGAGATCACCGAGCATACCCCGATCCATGACTACACGGTGCTGCACAACGCCGCGTTGCATTACAAAACCATGGGGTTGGAGGTGGCCATTGACGACCTGGGAGCGGGTTATTCGGGATTGCGCCTGTGGTCGGAACTGCGCCCCGACTACGTGAAAATAGACATGCATTTCGTGCAAGGTATCCACGAAGACGTGGTCAAGCGCAAGTTCGTGCAATCCATCCATGAAATCGCGCAAACGCTGAATTGCAGAGTGATCGCAGAAGGCATAGAAACAAAAGAGGAGTATCTCGCGATTCAGGAGATTGGCATCCCGCTGGGGCAGGGCTACTATTTTTCCCGTCCTCATGCCATCGCGCCGCGGATGCTGCCGCAGGGCATGGTGACGGCCGGACGTATACGCAACTCGCAGTTTTATCTGCGTAGCTCACAGCGTTTCAGCACCACGGCGGCGCTCATTACGGAGCGCGCGCCCATCCGCCCCGATCTGACATTCGAGGAAACAGGCGAGTTATTTTGCGCTGCGCCGCACTTAAGCTCCATACCCGTGGTGCGCGAGGATAATGTACCGGTCGGCCTGGTGCGGCGCAACCAGTTCATGAACGTGTTCGCCAGCCGCTATGGGCGCGAGCTGCACAGCAAAAAACCCGTCGCTCGCTTCATGGACAAAAAACCCTTGATTGTGGATCAAAACCTGCCTCTGGAAAAACTGAGCAAGCTCGTCACCAGCGAATCGGAGTTGCAGATGAACGATGAATTCATCATCACCGCGCGCAGCCACTACGCCGGCGTGGGCACGCTCACCGACCTGCTGCGCAAGATCACCGAGCTGCAGGTGCGCAACGCCCGTTACGCCAACCCGCTTACCCTGTTGCCCGGCAACGTGCCCATCAACGAATGTCTGGACAGCCTGCTGCAAAAACGCTGGGCCTTTGTCATGTGCTATTGCGACCTGGACAATTTCAAACCGTTCAATGACGTCTATGGCTACGCCCGCGGCGACGAGGCGATTAAATTGCTCGCCGACATTCTGGTTGAGCATGCGCATGACAAGCACGACTTCGTTGGCCACATCGGCGGCGATGACTTTATCGTGGTGTTCCTGAGCCAGGACTGGCAACAGCGCTGCCGCTCCATCCTGCAGCGCTTCGAGCGCGAGATCCCGCGACTCTATGATGCCGGACACCGCGCGGCGGGCGGCATGTGGGCCAAGGACCGGCGCGGCCACGAACTGTTCTATCCGATCATGAGCCTCTCCATCGCCGCCGTGGAGGCGCCGTCGGGGCACTTCTCGACCCATCATGAAGTTTCCGCGCGCGCCGGCGAGGTCAAGCACCAGGCCAAGAGCATGAGCGGCAACAGCCTGTTCATAGACCGCCGCACGGCGGAACATTCAGCCGACCAATTGCCGCTCCTGAACTAAGGAAGCTCTGATTTATTCGAGAAACGTCATTTCCGCGAAAGCGGGAATCCAGCAAACCATTGAATTTACAGCACTGGACTCCGGGCCTGCGCTTCGCTCCGCAGGGATGTTGAAAAAGTCCTTCCCCCGGCTCTTTTCAGTAACCCGCCAAAAATCCCGGACTTGTAACACAACTGTAATGTTTTTACACTTGAATAGTCATTCAATATGAACGTTAGAAACCCAACACGCCGCCCATGACCAACACGATACTGGTTGTGGATGACGAGCCGGCCATCTGCGAGATGATCGGTTTCGCGCTCGCACGCGCGGGCTACGACCACAGCGAGGCGCACAACGCCGAACAGGCGCAGGCGAAAATCACCGCCGAGCCGCCGGTATTGATACTGCTCGACTGGATGCTGCCTGGATTAAGCGGCCTGGACTTCGCGCGGCGCCTGAAACGCGAGGAGGCGACGCGCGGGATACCGATCATCATGCTCACCGCACGCGGCGAAGAGGCCGACAAGATCAAGGGACTGGAAACCGGCGCCGACGATTACATCACCAAGCCGTTTTCACCCAACGAACTGCTGGCGCGCATCCGCGCGGTATTGCGCCGCACCGCGCCGCAGGCCACCGACGACGCCATTGAAATCGCCCACCTGCATCTTGATCCCGTCAGCCACCGCGTCAGCTCACGCGGGCATATGGTGGAGATGGGGCCCACGGAATTCCGCCTGCTGCACTTTTTCATGACCCATGCCGGGCGCGTGTACAGCCGCAACCAATTGCTCGATCTGGTGTGGGGCAGGAACGTGTATATCGGCGAACGCACCGTGGACGTGCACATCCGCCGCCTGCGCATCGCGCTGAAAAAATACGGGCACGATCATTTGATAGAAACCGTGCGCGGTTCAGGCTACCGCTTCTTCGCGCCCACGGCGCAATCGCGCACAGGCTAAGACTTAACCCGCCGCTGCGCGCGAGGCCTTCTTGCGCTCGTGCTCCAGTAACAGCCGCTTGCGGATACGGGTGTAGTGCGGCGTCACTTCGACCAGTTCATCGTCGTCTATAAATTCCAGCGCCTGCTCCAGACTCATGCGTATCGGCGGGGTGAGGATGATATTTTCATCGGAACCCGCGGCGCGGATGTTGGTAAGCTGCTTGCCGCGCAGCGGGTTCACCACCAGATCGTTGTCGCGCGAGTGGATGCCGATCACCATGCCCTCGTACAGTTCCTCGCCCGGGCCGATAAGCAGACGGCCGCGCTCCTGCAGGCTGAACAGCGAATAGGCCACGCTCTTGCCCGCGCCGTTGCTGATCAGGGCGCCGTTCACGCGCTGGCCGATGCCGCCCTTTTTCTGCGCGCCGTGATGATGGTAAACGCTGTGCAGCAGGCCGGTGCCGGAGGTGAGCGTCAGGAACTCGTTGCGGAAACCGATCAGGCCGCGCGTGGGAATCATGTAATCGAGGCGCACGCGCCCCTTCCCATCCGGCTGCATGTTAGCGAGATCGCCCTTGCGCATGCCGAGGCGCTCCATGATCGCGCCTTGATGCTGCTCTTCCACGTCCACCACCAGATTTTCATACGGCTCGCACAACACGCCGTCCACTTCTTTCATAATCACCTGCGGACGGCCCACGGCCACTTCATAGCCTTCGCGGCGCATGTTTTCAATCAGGATGGAGAGATGCAGTTCACCGCGCCCGGAGACACGGAACTTGTCCGGGTCATCGGTCTCTTCCATGCGCAACGCGACGTTGTGTATCAGTTCGCGTTGCAGACGCTCGCGGATCTGGCGGCTGGTGATGTATTTTCCGTCCTTGCCCGCGAGCGGCGAGGTATTGACCTGAAAGGTCATGCTCACCGTCGGCTCGTCCACCACCAGCGCGGGCAGGGCCTCGACCGCGGTCGGGTCGCACAGGGTATCGGAGATACCCAGGCCCTCGATGCCGGTGAAGGCGATGATGTCGCCCGCTTCGGCTTCGGGAATTTCGATACGCTCCAGGCCGAGCAGATTGAACAGTTGCAGCACGCGCGCGTTGCGCTTTTCGCCCTGGCGGTTCACCACCACCACCGGCGTGTTGGTTTTGATGCGCCCGCGCGTGATGCGCCCGATACCGATCACGCCGACATAGCTCGAATAGGAGAGTGAGCTGACCTGCATCTGGAATGGCCCCGCCGGGTCCACCTGCGGCGGCTTGACGTGCTGGACGATGGTTTCAAACAGCGGCGTCATGTCGCCCGAACGCACGGTTTCATCGAGACCGGCATAGCCGTGCAGGGCCGAGGTGTACACCACCGGGAAGTCCAGTTGCTCATCGGTGGCGCCGAGGTTGTCGAACAAATCGAAGGTCTGGTCCAGCACCCAGCGCGGGCGGGCGCCGGGGCGATCCACCTTGTTAATCACCACGATGGGCTTCAGGCCCAGCGCAAAGGCCTTTTGCGTCACAAAGCGGGTCTGCGGCATGGGGCCGTCCACCGCGTCCACCAGCAGCAGCACCGAATCCACCATCGAGAGCACGCGCTCCACCTCGCCGCCGAAGTCGGCGTGGCCCGGCGTATCCACGATGTTGATGCGGTACTGGTTATCCCCATGGCCCCAGCGCAGCGCGGTGTTCTTGGCCAGGATGGTGATGCCGCGCTCGCGTTCCAGATCATTGGAGTCCATGACCCGCTCGGTCAGCGCCGCGCGCTCGCCGAAGGCGCCCGACTGCTGCAGCAGCTTGTCCACCAGCGTGGTCTTGCCGTGATCCACGTGGGCGATGATGGCGATATTGCGTAATTTATCCAGCATAGGAGGCTTTCAGGAAATCAAACCGCCCATTATACAGCAAAAATGTGGATTTCAGGCGAAATTCGCCTTTTACAGCGGTGGAAAAATCTTCCGCGCGGACTCTGCCCGGCCGGCTAAAAACCCAACAACTCGTCCGGCTCTTCGTCTGTTAAGGAAGCTCTGAATAAGTCCATCATGGACTTCTCAGAGCACGAAAAGCAAAAATACGATTTTTGCTTTTCTCCATTTTTCAAATGCTTGCGCATTTGAAAAATGGCGGCACTTCCCTGTGCCACAGGAACCTCTGACTTAATCAGAGGTTCCTTAAATCAGGCAGCGGAAACGGCTATGGCGCGGGCGCGGCCTTCTCCGCCAGCGGTTGCGCCTCGTACAACTCGCTGAAGTACTTGAGGCCGCGGTATGGTGAGCGCTGTTGCGGCACGCAGCCGGTGAGCCTTACCTCACCGGCGTCCTTGAGGTGGGGGAAATTATATAAACCGTAGTATGAGGTCTTACCATCCTCGCCCTGATATTCCGGCCCGCTGATGATGAGAAACGGATTGGCAATGCCGTAGCGCTCGCCCCACTCGGTCCAGTTGATGACATAACCCTTGGTAGTAATCAGCTCGCCGGCGCACTTGCCGGCATAGGCCTGAGTCTTGAGCGCGGCCTGGGCCTTGTCTATTTCCGGGTTCAGTATCTTGGCAAAGGCGGCGTCGAGCTGTATCGCCTTCTGCCAATCCGCGATGGCCCCGTTGAAGTCTTGCAGTTTGTTTTTGGCGTCGCCGCGCACGCGGTAAGGCGTCGCCCAATCGGGTTTGAGCGCAATGGCCTTGTCCGCGTCGCCCAGCGCGCCGCGCTGGGCGCCGAGTTGCAGCTTGACCCAACCGCGCTCGTTGTAGGCGTTGACGTGATCGGGCTTGAGCGCGATCACCTTGTCCAAATCCTTGAGCGCGCCCTGATAATCTTGGGCTTCACTCTTGGCATATGCCCGCTCAAAATAGGCGTCGGTGTAATTTTTCTTCAGGCGGATGGCCTGGTCAAAATCGGTGATGGCGGACTTGGCGAGCTTGAGATCAATCTTGGTCACTCCGCGCCAGTAATAAGCCTCGGCGCCCTTGGGCGCGGCGTTCACCGCAAGGTCGAAATCCGCCAGCGCGCCCTGATAGTCCTTGGCCTGGTATTTTTTCTGCCCTTGCGCGAGATAATCCGGCGCCGGCTCCGCCGCGAGCGCGGCGCCGCCCACGCCGGTCACGGTTATGACTACCCACAGCGCTTTGATGATTCCATGCAAATCACAATTCATAAACAGGCCCCCATGTAACGCCCCGGTTCGATACGCGGCTTATTGGCCTACCACCTGGCAATAGCGCTCCAGATATTTTTTGGCGAGGGTGTCGCTTTCACACGCCCATACTTCCCCGCCATCTCCCTCAATATAACCCAGCACCACAGACTCGTCCCGCAGCGCTCCCGTCAACGTGACGGTGATGATCCCGCCTTCGCTCACCACAATGGATTGGATATTTTTACCATAGTCGCCCGTTACGGGCAGGTTGAGTTCCTCATTGCTGTTGGGCATGGCGTTATTGTCCAAACGGTAGGCGTCAATAGCGGTCTTCACGCGGCCGATTTCGGCAAAGACACCCGCCACATTGGCGCGCATCTGAAAATCTTGATATGCCGGAAAGGAAATCGCGGCGAGTATGCCGATGACGGCCAGAATGATCAGCCCGCCCGCCGCTCCCTTACCGAACCCCAGGCGCGGGACAAACAGGGCGAGCAGCCAGGCGAAAAAATTGCGCCCCGGCAGGCGCAGCGGCTGATTGGCAATCAAGGCATCCAGCGTGGCCATGCGCTTGGTGAGCCAGGGGTAGTCGCCAATGAGTTCATGAAAGGACATCCAAAAACCGCGTGTGTCCTGGGTGGCATAATGCCGATGATCAAGCGCACGCCAGCGTTTGGCGCCTGCCGCCAGCACCGCCATTCCCGCCTTTGCATCATTCGGATCGGTGACCGAGGCAAGGCCGTAGCGATCACAGGTATATTCACACGTCCTGGAATAGGCCGCCCCCAGCAGCGGCAGAATGCTCGCCGGCCAGGTGAATACATGCCACTTGAGGTGGCCGCGATGGATATGCCCCAGCTCATGCCCGATATAAAAGTTGAGGGCGCCGGGTTGCGTCTCCAGCGCATCGGCGAGCTCGGAATAGAGGGCGATGAAATTGCGCCCCAGAAAGCGCGTGGCGAAGGCATTGAACGCTCCGTCGGAGCGCAGCAAATAGGCATCGGGAATTTTACCGATACCGAGCCGGGCGCAGCACGCTGCAACACGCTCATGAATATCGGGGAACTGTTGCGCGGTGATTTTGACCGCCGTGCCCTTCAAGTAGGAAATAAAAGCCGACTGGAAAAACAGATAAAAGATAAAAGCCGCCGCCACGTAGATCAACGCGATGCCGGAGGTAACGGCAATTACACCAATCCAAATCAACAGTGAAATAACAACCAGAATATAGAACAACGCTTTTTCGTGTTTGTAGACCAGGCTCATGCACGACCCTCCCTCGGTTATCAAACGCCAGCCGGTGAGCTTTAACGGGCTGATGCAAAACGGCTGTATCAACCCGTCAACTCATAAAATTTTTCATTTTTTACTGAGAAACGCAGGCGTCGCGCGGGCCGCACTGCCTATAGCCGTTCATCATTTCGCCCCTCTGCACCGGTGTCAAGCGCGGCGTTTTCAGGCCAGTCCCGCCCCAAGCGCGCTGCCTGTTAAATAAGCGACTACGCCCGCGCCCGCGCCGATCAGCACCATGCGCGCGCCGCCCCACAGGGCGCGCCGGCCGGTAAACAGGCTCAATATCGCACCGACCACAAACAAGCTCAAGGCGGCAAGCCCGGCGCTGAGTGGTATGGCGTTTGCTGCATTCACGTTTAAAACAAACGGCGCGAGCGGAACCAGCGCACCGGCGGCGAAGGCAAGAAACGAAGACAGCGCGGCGCCCCAGGGCGAGCCGAGCTCGGCGGGATTCAACCCCAGTTCCTCGCGCGCCAGCGTGTCCAGCGCGTGCTGGGGATTTTTCAGTAAACCGCGCGCGAACTCGCGCGCCCGCTCCATGTCCGCGCCGCGCGCCTGATAGATCAGCGCAAGTTCCTCGGCCTCTGCGTCGGGATATTCTTCCAGCTCCTCGCGCTCCAGCCCGATCTGGTATTCATACATCTCGCGTTGCGCGCGCATGGACACATACTCGCCCGCCGCCATGGACAGTGCGCCCGCCAGCAGGCCCGCCACGCCGGTCAACAGGATAATCCCGGCGTCCGCCGCCGCACCCGCCACCCCCATGATGAGGCTGGTATTGGAGACCAGGCCGTCGTTGACGCCGAACACGGCGGCGCGCAACGTGCCGCCGCTGTTCACGCCTCGATGGCGCTGACCGAAATCCTGCACCGAGGCGGGCATGGGATGCCCCGCCGCGGCGCTGGGTCCGGCGCTGTATCCGGCGCTGTAAATGGACAAGCCGCGCACCTTGGCCGCGGCGAGCACCGGGCGCAGCGCGCGCGGACCGAACCAGCGGATGAGTGCCGCCACCAGACGCACGCGCGCGGAGGGATGAAATTCGCCGGGAACGGGTGTGGCGGCTTCCCGCGCCTGTTGCGCCCAGATTTGCGCCTGCGCTTCGGCGGCTTCGCCCAGCTTATGGAACAGCGCGCTCTTTACCGGATCACGCTCCACCTGCGCCAGCACACGGTAAAGATACGCCGAGCGTTTCTCCTCGGCCCAGTTTTCCATTAGCGACATGTACGCCCCCTCGCTCGGGTTTATCGAGCGGCAACCCGTCGGCCCTGCGCACAGCATAACCAAAGCCGGCCCGCGCCGCCATGCCGTTGCCCTGGCCGGCACAAGTAGGCTAACATGCCGGGACAAGACTTTACTTCCGTCCGTATCGCGCCCATGTCCAAAAAGACACCGCTGGATTTTGAAAAAGCCCTGAAAGAGTTGGAGACGCTGGTCGAGCGCATGGAGCATGGCGAGATCAGCCTGGAGGACTCGCTCAAACACTTCGAGCGCGGCATCGAGCTTACGCGCGCCTGCCAGAAAGCCCTGCGCGAGGCGGAACAGAAGGTGCACATCCTCATGGAAAAAGACGGCGCATTGCGCGTCGAGCCTTTTGAGCCGGAGGAAGAGTAAGCGCCTTTCGCATCCCGCTTTCCACCCCCATGTCAATCGAGGCGCTGCTCAACGAGTATCAGGCGCGCGTTGAGCGTGCGCTGAACACCTGTCTGCCGCCTCCCGGCGCCGCCGCCGCGGACTTGCATCGCGCGATGCGTTACGCGGTGCTGGACGGCGGCAAGCGCATCCGCCCCGCCCTGGTGTACGCCGCCGGAAGCGCCGCGGGCGCGCAAGCCGCCGCGCTCGATGCGCCCGCCTGCGCGGTGGAGATGATCCACGCCTATTCGCTGGTGCATGATGATCTGCCCGCGATGGACAACGATGACCTGCGCCGCGGCAAACCGACCTGTCACAAGGCGTTCGGCGAGGCGACCGCCATCCTCGCCGGCGATGCGCTGATCGCGCTCGCGTTTCAGTTGCTGGCCCACGATGCGCTGCCCTCAGTCACCGACTCCATGCGCGTGAAGATGATTGAAACACTCGCACAGGCGAGCGGTTCGCACGGCATGGCGGGCGGCCAGGCGCTGGACCTCGCGGCGGCCGGCAAAACCTTGAGCTTGGCC
>JAMCTV010000089.1 GCA_023381235.1 Gammaproteobacteria bacterium | reverse complement strand
AAACCACGCGCCGCAGCGGCCAAGGGAGGCCACGATGTACGCTAAGTATGTGTTATTGGCGGTGCTGGTATTCGTGGCGAACATGGCCCAAGCCGGGCCTGCGATTCAGCACTGGCAGACGCAAAACGGCGCACGCGTGTATTTTGTTCCCGCTTCTGAGTTGCCCATGGCGGACGTGCGCGTGGTGTTTGACGCAGGCAGCGCGCGCGACGAAGCTAAAAACGGCCTTGCCGCGCTGACCGCCGCGATGCTCGCGGAGGGTGTGAAGACGGCAACGGGTGAGCTCAACGCGGACGAGATCGCCGAGCGCTTCGCCGCCTTGGGCGCGCAGTTCGGCGCGGGGGCGGATCGTGACAGCGCCTCGGTCAGCTTGCGCAGTCTCACCGAATCCGCGCTGTTGCAGCCCGCGCTCGATCTTATGGCCCAAGTGCTGCGCGCGCCCACCTTTCCCGCCGCCGCTTTCGAGCGCGAGCGCAATCGCATGCTGGTGGGTCTGCGTCAGCAGGAGCAGTCGCCGGGGGATATCGCCGGCAAGAATTTCTACAAGGCGTTATACGCCGGTCATCCCTATGCAGGCGAGCCGGGCGGTACTGAGCAATCGGTGAGCAAGCTCACGCGCGAAGACATGGCGGCGTTTCATGCGCGTTATTACGTGGCGCATAACGCCGTGGTCGCCATTGTCGGTGCGCTGAGTCGCGCGCAGGCCGAGGCGCTGGCGGAACAGGTGGCAGGGCTGTTGCCGCCTGGGGAGCGCGCATCGGCCCTCCCCGCCGCCGCGCCGCCTATGACAACACAGGCGCCGCAGACCGTCAGCCTGCCGCATCCGTCTTCGCAAACCCACATCCTGCTGGGGCAGATCGGCATGAGCCGCGACGATCCGGATTATTTCCCGCTGCTGGTCGGCAATCACATCCTCGGCGGCAACGGACTGGTGTCGCGCATCTCCAATGAAGTGCGCGAGAAGCGCGGCCTGTCCTACAGCGCTTACAGCTACTTCGCGCCCATGCGCGTGGCGGGGCCGTACACGCTCGGTTTGCAGACGCGCAACGACAAGGCCGAGGAGGCGCTGCAAGTGCTGCGCAATACCCTTAGTACCTTCGTCGCAAAAGGTCCCAGTGGAAAAGAACTTAAAGCCGCCAAGCAAAACATCACCGGCGGCTTCGCCCTGCGCCTGGACAGCAATGGCAAGCTGCTCGATTACCTTGCGTTGATTGGATTCTATAACCTGCCGCTCGATTACCTGGACACGTATACCAGACAGGTTGAGCAGGTCACGCTGGCGCAAATCAAGGACGCCTTTCAGCGCCGCATCAGGCCGGAGCAGATGGTGACGGTAATCGTGGGCGGCGGCGCGGCACCATAAGAACTCCAAAAATTCCATCCATGGAATTCTCAGAGACGAAAAGCAAAAATATGATTTTTGCTTTTCTCCATGTTTCAAACACTTTCATGTTTGAAACATGGCGGCACATCTCTGTGCCGCAGGAGTCTCTGAATAAGTCAGAGATTCCTTAGCGTGCGCGTCAAACGTCCACGCAAGGCGCAACAATTACGCATCATTGGCGGGACTTGGCGTGGCAGAAAGCTGCGCTTCCCGGAAATTGAAACGCTGCGCCCTACGCCCGACCGGGTGCGCGAGACCTTGTTCAACTGGCTTGCGCCCATCATCGCCGGCGCGTACTGCCTGGATTTATACGCAGGCAGCGGCGCGCTGGGCTTTGAGGCGCTGTCACGCGGCGCATCCGGCGTGGTGATGGTGGACAGCGATGCGCGCGCCGTCGCACGCCTGCGCGAACATGCGCATATCCTGCACACCAGCAGCGCGGAAATTATCCAGGCCGATATGCTTACTTACCTTGCGGCACCGCCGCCGCGCGCCTTCGACATCGTGTTTCTCGACCCGCCGTTCCGCCAAGGACTCATCGCTCCCGCGTGCGAGGCTCTGGAAAAACACGGCTGGCTGAAACCCGGCGCGACTGTTTACCTGGAAGCGGAAGCAGACTATGCCCCGCAGTTGCCTGATAGCTGGCGCATCATAAAAAGCAAACAGGCAGGCCAGGTCGGCTACCATCTGGCGCGCTGCGGGGAGAGATAAACCCACGGCCGCTTGTCCAATGGTTGTTTTGCCCATAATATGGACGCACCATGAACATCAACGCGATCTATCCCGGCACGTTTGATCCGATCACCAACGGCCATATTGATCTGGTGGCGCGCGCCGCGCGCCTGTTCAGCCGGGTAATCGTCGCGGTGGCGGCCAACCCGGCCAAGACCCCAGCGTTTTCGCTGGGCGAGCGCGTGCAGCTCGCGCGCAGCGCACTGGCGGACATTAAAAACGCCGAGGTGTGCGGATTTGACACCCTGCTGGCCGATTTTGCAAAAGCGCGCGGCGCGGGCGTGATTCTGCGCGGACTGCGTGCGGTATCCGACTTCGAGCACGAATTCCAGTTGGCCGGCATGAACCGCCGCCTGGCGCCGGAAGTTGAAACCTTGTTCCTCACGCCCGCAGAACAATACACCTTTATCTCATCCAGCCTGGTGCGTGAAATCGCCAGGTATGGCGGCGATGTGTCGGCATTTGTGCCGGAGGTCGTACGTACGGCGCTGCTGGCAAAAAGACGTTAGCGTTTATTTTGAGTCCGAGGCGGACTCTTTAAGCAGTTTTATACGTGTCTGCGCACCGTCGTGGCCCTTGGCGGCGGCTTGTTCGTACCAGCAGTGTTTTACGCTGCACCTAGATTCCTGCTGATAGCTCAAGGACTATTCCGGGATATCCAGCCCCAGTTCCTGGATTTTGCGCGTCAGGGTATTGCGGCCCCACCCTAGCAGTTTGGCCGCATCCTGGCGTCGTCCGCCGGTATGTTTCAGAGCGGCCTCGATCATGATACGCTCGAAATCGGGCATGGCGCCGTTGAGCAAACCGCTTTCCCCATGCATGAGGCGCAGTTCCACCCAGCGTTGCAAGGCGCTCTGCCAGTCTTCCTGCATGTCCGACTGCCCGTTGGGATGGCGCAGTTCCGGAGGCAAATCCTCCGCGTGGATCACCTGTCCCACGGTCATTACGGTGAGCCAGCGGCAGGTGTTCTCCAGTTGGCGCACGTTGCCGGGCCAGGGCAGGCGGCACAGTTGCACCTCGGTATCGGCGCTCAAAATCTTCGGTTCGACGTTTAATTCCTGCGCGGCCTGTATGAGAAAGTGGCGCGCCAGCGCGGGGATGTCCTCGCGCCGCTCGCGCAGGGCCGGAGTGTGGACGCGGATCACGTTAAGGCGGTGGAACAGGTCTTCGCGGAAACGTTCCTGCTGCACGCGCTGTTCCAGATTTTGATGCGTGGCGGCGATGATGCGTACGTCCACCTTCACCGGCTGATGGCCGCCCACGCGGTAAAATTCTCCGTCCGCCAGCACGCGCAGCAAGCGGGTTTGCAGTTCCGGTGGCATGTCGCCGATCTCGTCCAGAAACAGGGCGCCGCCGTTGGCCTGCTCGAAACGCCCGATGCGTTGCTGTTGCGCGCCGGTGAACGCGCCGCGCTCGTGTCCGAACAATTCCGACTCCAGCAAGTCGCGCGGAATCGCCGCCATGTTGAGCGCGATGAAGGGCTTGTCGGCGCGCGGACTGTGCCGGTGCAGCGCGCGCGCCACCAGTTCCTTGCCCGTGCCCGACTCCCCGGTGATGAGCACGGTGATGTTGGAACGCGACAGCCTGCCGATGGCGCGGAACACCTCCTGCATGGAAGCCGCTTCGCCGATGATCTCCGGCATGAGCGGCGCGGCGTCTTGCGACGCTACGCTTTGCTGGCCGCGCTTTGCTTTAAGCGCGCGCTGCACCAGGTTCACCGCTTCGTCCACGTCAAACGGCTTGGGCAGATACTCGAATGCCCCGCGTTGATAGGCCGCCACGGTGCTGTCGAGGTCGGAGTGCGCGGTCATGATGATGACCGGCAGTTGCGGGTAGCGTTGTTTTATCTCGCTTAAAAGCTCCAGGCCGTTGACGTCAGGCATGCGGATGTCGCTGATGAGCACGTCCGGCGTCTCGCGCGCAAGCGCATTCAGCACACCGCGTCCGCTTTCAAAGCAGCGCACCTGCATATCGGCGCCCTGCAGGGCCTTTTCCAGCACCCAGCGGATGGAGCGGTCGTCGTCTATCACCCACACGGTTATCTTCTTCGACATAATGGACTCTAGTTTTCCAAAGGCAGCAGAATCGTGAACACCGTATCGCCGGGCCGGCTCGCGCACTCGATCAATCCGTCATGCTGGACGATCAGCGTCTGCGCGATGGCGAGGCCGAGGCCGGTTCCCCCGGCGCGCCCGCTCACCATCGGGTAAAAAATATTGCCCATGATCTCCGCCGGGATGCCGGGGCCGTTATCCGCATTCGTAACGCGCGCCACCAGGCGGTGGCGTTTATGGCCGATGCTGCATTGGCGCGCGATGCGCGTGCCGAGGCGGATCACGCCCTTGCCGCCGAGCGCCTGCGCCGCGTTGCGCGCGATGTTCAGCAGCGCCTGGATCAACTGCTCCGGATCGGCCGACAGCTCCGGCAGGCTGGGATCGTAATCGCGCCGCACCTCGACGCCTTGGTGGGTTTCGGCCAGCACCAGGCTGCGCACCCGCTCCAACGCCTCGTGGATATTGAATCTGCGCCGCTGCGGCGGGCTGCCCGGTGTCAGCATGCGCTTCAAAAGATTCTGCAAACGGTCCGCCTCGCCGATAATCACCCGCGTGTATTCCTTGAGAGTATCCGAAGCCAGCTCGCGCTCCAGCAACTGCGCCGCGCCACGCAGGCCGCCGAGAGGATTGTTGATCTCGTGCGCCAGGCCCTTCAGCACCGCGCGGTTGGCCTGATACTGCGCCAGGCGCGTCTCTTCGCGCGTGACGCGCAGATGCTGGTCCACGCGCAACAGCTCCACCAGCAGCTTGTGATTGCTGAGCGGTGTGACGCTGCTGTCCACAACCACGGGTTCCTGATTACCCGGCAGGCGCAGGCTCACCTCGCGCTCGGTGTAAGGGTGCTGGTTGACGAGCGCGCGCTTGAGCGCTTCCAGCCAGGCGCGCGCCTCCGGCAGCAGGTCGCTGAGCGCAAGGCCGCGCGCTTGACGCGCGGAGAGTGCCAACAACATCTCCGCCGCCGGGTTGAGGTACGTCACCTTCAATGCCCCGTCCAGGAGCAGGACCGCCGCATTCAGATTCTCGATGATTGCAGGATAAACCTTGACCACGCTCATATCAGTAGCAGCCATAGCAAGACCTGAACCAAGGCCCGCAAAATTTCATAAAATACATATAAAACAATTAGTTATAAAATATCACCGTACTGCCGGAATCTATTGGATAAAATAGTATGCACTATTATGGTGCAT
>JAMCTV010000088.1:12891-15931 GCA_023381235.1 Gammaproteobacteria bacterium | reverse complement strand
GGCATCGCCATCGCGCCGATGGCGATGGCGATGCCGCCGAGGGACATGATGTTGGCGTTGATACCCTGGTGATACATCACGATATAGGCGGCGAGGATGCCGAGCGGCAGGCTCACCACCGCCACCAGCGCCGAGCGCAGGTGAAACAAAAAGGCGAGACACACCAGTGCCACGACGATGAACTCCTCGATGAGCTTTTGCGTGAGATTGCTCACTGCGCGCTGGATCAGGCCTGAGCGGTCGTAGGTTTCGATAATCTCCACGCCTGCGGGTAACTGCTTTTTAAGTTCGGCGAGTTTTGCCTTTACTCCGTCAATCGCCTGCTGCGCATTTTTTCCGGAGCGCATCACCACGATGCCGCCCACCACTTCGCCCTCGCCGTTCAGCTCGGCGATGCCCTGGCGCAGCTCCGGTCCGATGCGTATCTCGGCCACGTCTTCCAGCAACACGGGCGTGCCGTTCTGCGTGATCCCCAGGGGCACGGCGCGCAGGTCTTCGATGCCAGAGATATAACCCTTGGCGCGAATCAGATATTCCGCCTCGGCCATTTCGATCACCGCGCCGCCGCTCTCCTGTCCGGCCCGCTCCAGCGCATTACGCAGCGCGGACAGGCTGAGGTTATACGCGCGCAGCCGCACCGGGTTCACGATCACCTGATACTGCTTCACCATGCCGCCCAGGGTGGCGACCTCGGCCACACCGGGCACGGAGCGCAATTCAAATTTGAGAAACCAGTCCTGCAAGCTGCGCAGCTGCGCAAGGTCGTGCTTGCCGCTGCGATCCGTCAGCGCGTATTCATACACCCAACCCACGCCGGTGGCGTCCGGCCCCAGCGCGGGGCGCGCCTGTTCTGGCAACCGTTCGGACACCTGATTCAGGTATTCCAGTACGCGTGACCGCGCCCAATAGAGATCCGTACCGTCCTCAAACAACACGTACACATAGGAGTCGCCGAAGAATGAATATCCGTACACGCGTACCGCGCCCGGCACCGCGAGCATGGCGGTGGTGAGCGGATAGGTGACTTGGTCCTCCACCACCTGCGGCGCCTGGCTCGGATAGGAGGTTTTGATAATCACCTGCACGTCGGACAGGTCGGGAATGGCGTCCAGCGGTGTGTTCTTTACCGCATATATACCCCAGCCCGCCAGCAGGAACGCAAGCAGCAGCACCAGAAAACGGTTGGCGAGCGACCAGCCTATGATGCGCGCGATCATGGCGTTTCTCCAGACAAGCGCGTGAGCGCCGCCTTGAGGCTCGCCTCGGAGTCAATCAGAAACTGACCGGAGGTGACCACCGTCTCCCCTTCATCAAGGCCCACAATGATCTCTATCCGCTCGCCCGACTCCGCGCCCGCCTGCACCACGCGCGGTTCGAATTTGCCTGCACCCAGCACCACGATCACGCGCTGCTCCGCGCCGGTGCGGATCAAGGCCTCGCGCGGAATGGTCAACGCCTCGCGCGCCGCACCGGCTGCGATACGCACCTCGGCGTACATATTGGGTTTCAATATTTCGTCCGGATTGTTGAAGCGCAGACGTGCCTTGAGCGTGCGCGTGACGGGG
Source organism: Gammaproteobacteria bacterium (assembly GCA_023381235.1). Classification (GTDB taxonomy): domain Bacteria; phylum Pseudomonadota; class Gammaproteobacteria; order SURF-13; family SURF-13; genus SURF-13. The sequence continues at coordinate 14,366 of JAMCTV010000088.1, read as the reverse complement.
TCTATGTCGGGATACAGATATTCCACCTTCCCGCGCCATGATTTTCCCGGCACATCGGCGCTGCGCACTTCCGCCTCCTGGCCCACGCTCAACAAAGCCGCCTGTTGCGGGAACACCTCCACCTGCACCCACACGCTGGACAGATCCGCCAGCGTCACCGCCTCGGTGTCCGGCTCCAGATACATGCCGCGGCGAATATTGAGCGCCGTCACCACGCCATCCGCCGGGGCATAGAAGGAAACGGCACGCCTGGTCTTGCGCGTGGTTTCCAGTTGCCTGATCTCCGCCTCCGCCACGCCCAGCGCCTTCAATCGCGTGCGCGCGGCGCGGCGCAACATGGGATCACCGGCGGCGAGCGCCTGGAGATATTCCTGCTGTGTGCTCAGCAGTTTCGGCGCGTAAATTTCAAACAGGATTTCACCCGCGCGCACGCGTTGTCCGGCGAACTTGACCCGCACACCTTCCACCCAGCCTTCGCTGCGCACGTGCACGTGTTGCAGCCGGCCTTCATCCACGCTGATATAGCCCACACCATTAATGGTCTGCGCGAACGGAACGCGCTCGACACGCGCCGTGCGCACGCCCATGTTATTCACCACTTGCGGAGAGATACTGACCGCGGGCACATCCGCGCCCGTTTCCTCTCCCTCGTACACCGGAATGTAATCCATATCCATTTCATCCTTGGCCGGTTTGTCCGAGGTGATGGAGGGATTCATCGGGTGACGGTAGAACAGCACTTTTTTATCACCCATTTCTTCCGGGGAAGACATGGTTATGGACGCAACGTAACGCTGCACCAGCACGCCCGCAACCACACCGGTCAGTAACAAAAACAGCGCCAGAAACCAGATTTTTTTATTCATGTTCGTCACCTGAGAGATAGAGCAGATCGGCCTGCGCCTTGGCGTGTTCTACGCGCAGACGCAACGCCTCCAGTTGTGTTTCCAGCACGGCGAGGCGCGCGCGCATCACCAGCGCGAAGTCAGCGCTGTCGTTCTGGTAGGATTTGAGCGCAAGCTCGGCGTTCTGCTCCGCTTGCGGAATGATCTCCTGTTCATAAATCGCCATGCGCTCGCCCAAACCGGCCCACTGCGCGTAGGCGCTGTCCAGGCGGTGTAACAACTCGCGCAGACGGTCATCACGCACATAGCGCGCCGCCTGGGCCTGCTGCTGGCTTGCCGCCAGACGCCGGTCCTGGCGCTTGTCGGTAAAGATCGGCAATTCCACTGTCACGCCCGCGGAGAGAAAATCGCTGCGCCCGGCGCCGCGCAAGCCGTAATCCATCCCCACGCTCCACGCGGGCTTGTATTGCTCGCGCGCCACGCCCACTTCGCTTTCGCCCGCGCGCACCATGGCGTCTTCCGCCTGCATGAGCGGATGACGTGCCAGTTGCGCCGCAAGGCGCTGGTAGTCGGCAGGTTCCGGCAACAGCGGAAACTCTTCGGCCAAGGGACGGTTCAGTGCGGAATGAC
>JAMCTV010000088.1:0-12856 GCA_023381235.1 Gammaproteobacteria bacterium | reverse complement strand
GTCCCAGCCACCTGACAAGATCCGCACGCGCCGTATCACGCGCGGTGCGTAATTCAGCCTCGCGTTCCTTAAGCCGGTGCAGCTCCAGTTCCGCGCCGAGCCAATCCTGCGCGCTCGCCAGCCCTGCACCGTATTGGGATTGCGCGGCCTGCGTCAGTTGCTGCAACAACACGCGGCTGCTTTGCACCGTCTCGATGGTGCGCACCTGATAGAGCCACTCCAGCCAACTGCCGCGCAGTTCATTCAGCAGCTTGCGTTTTTGCTCCGCGGCGCGCGCCGTCTCGGCCTCGGACAGCGCGCCGGTTTGCGCCGCGCGTTGCTGCAAGGTAGCGCCGGGCGGGAAGCTCTGCTGCACACCGAGCTTGAGCATGGTGAAACTGTCTTGGGTGGTGCTAAAGCTGTCCGTGGGCAGGTCCTGCACGCCAAGATTCAGGCTGGGGTCAGGCAATTGCGCGTCGGCCACGGCCTGTTCGGCGTAGGCCTGCGCCTGCGCGTCATAGCGGCGCGTGAGGGGGTCGTTCTCCAGGGCCAGGCGTTCCGCCTCGGTGAGCGTGAGGGGTGATAAAGCACCATCCGCCGTTGCATTGAATGCAACAGCGCATAGAGTCAACAACAGGCCGCGAGCGGCCAATGATAAGCAACGCATACTCGTTCTCCTTGAAAATCGTGCAACAAGGGATTTTTCAAAGGCGAACGATCAAATGCGCAGGACGGGTAACCTCTCTAGCGGGGTAAGGGCGGAATATAACTGAGGGGGGTGAAAACCGGCGCGTGATGCTGGCGCGGCATAGGCCCATAACGGTTGCATGACAGGCGGCGTCAAGGCATACGGCAACAGCTTGGCCAGCGTGCCGGGCTGCTCGTCCTGCATCACCGCGCAATGCTGCGCGCTTGCGCAGTCCATGGCGGACGCTTGCGCCGCGCCGGCATCCTCCTGTGCGGAGCACGTGGCGCAGTCTTCCTCCATCGTGGAAAACGGCTGCGCCATGACGCAGGGCAGGGCGACCAGGTTCAGCCACAGCATGGCGAGCAGCGCGCTCATGACGCGTCTGTATCGGGTTTGGCTGTGGTTCAAATGGCCAAGCATGCGGACTTTATAACCCGGATCGGTAAACTCGTCAAGGCGGTGACGGCGCCAGGCACTCTCCTACCGAACCCGCGGCGCACACGCTGGTGTCCCACCAGATGGCGTACTCCAGTTTCGCGCCGGTGAGATCGGCCGCGCCGAGCCTGGCGCCGGAGAGGTCGGCATAGGATAAATCGGCGCCCTGTAAATTGGCCGAGGACAAATCGGCGCCTCGCAGTTGCGCGCCAAGCAGGCTCGCGCCGCGCAGGTCGGCATAACTCAAGTTGGCGCCGGCCAGTTGCGCGAAGACCATGCTGGCGTTTTGCAGGCGCGCGGCGCGGGGGCTCTTTTTTCTTGCTTGTCTTTTTGCCCTTGGCGTTCGGCGTTTTCCCGTCCGTGGAAGCTTCCTCGGTTTGAGTTGCATCAGCAGCGGACAGCAATCCGGTCAGCCTTTCCCCGTTGCCGGTGAGAAACAGCGCGCCCACACCGATGCCGCCAAGCAACAACAGGCCCAGCATCGCCCACAGGATGATTTTCTTCAGAGAGTTTTTTTGGGCGGTGCCTGCTTACCGGTGTCCAGCTCCAGGTCTTCGTCGTTTACCACTGCGGCCTTGGCCATTGCCCCTCTCCACGTCGCGCTTCCATGTAGCGGGTTGTGCAAGAGCTATGCCATCAGCGGCAACGCCTCGAGTAACCGATGAAACCGCGTGGCTGCGGGAATTAAGGAACATTACGGGCGACAGCGCATTGACGATGCGCGTACAGCAGGTGGCGGGATTTCGACGTGCTGCCTGAGCAGCCTGTGATAAAAACAGCGGTTCTAACAGGATGTTGAAAAAGCCCATCCATGGGCATTTTTCAACCCGCAAAGCAAAAAGTGTGATTTTTGCTTTGCTCCATTTTCAAGCACCTGCACCGTGCTTGAAAAATGGCGACCCGTCCCTGGGCCGCACGCAGGTTGTTTTTCAACAACCTGCTAAGTTTGATATACCGGCGTTTACAAATGCCAGCCGCCGCCGGCAAGCCAGGTGCGCAGGTCCGTCGCGGGCATGGGCCGCCCGATGTGATAGCCTTGGGCATAGTCGCAGCCCAGGCTCTCCAGCAAATCCATGACCTCGGCGGTCTCCACGCCTTCGGCCACCACCTCAAAGCCGAGATTATGGCCGAGGTCTATGATGGAGCGCACGATCATCGCATCGTTCTCGTTGTGCGCCATGTCCAGCACGAAGGACTTGTCTATCTTGAGCGTGTCTATCGGCAATTGCTTGAGATAGGCCAGTGATGAATAGCCGGTGCCGAAATCATCAATCGAGGTGGCAACGCCCATCGTGCCCAGCTTGCCGAGCACCTCCTGGGCGCGCGCGATGTCCGCCATCAGCACATTCTCGGTGATCTCCGTTTCCAATAACGCCCCGTTGCCTGAATATTCGCTCAGGGCGTCGCGCAACATCTCGACGAAACGCGGTGACTGGAAAGTGCGCGGCGACACGTTGACGGCAATCGGCAGATCAAGACCGTCGGCGCGCCAGGCCTGAGCCTGGGCGGCGGCCCTTTTTAACACCCACTCTGTAATGGAATTGATGAGGCCGGTTTGTTCGGCAAGCGGCAGGAATTGGCCCGGCTCCAGCAGTCCTTGCTGTGGGTGATGCCAGCGCAGCAAGGCTTCCACGCCCTTCATCCGGCGGCTGCTGAAATGCACCTTGGGTTGATAATACAATTCCAGCTCGTCGCGTTGCAGCGCGTGGCGCAGGTCGCTCGACAGCTGCAGGCGCTGTGCGGTGTTGGTGTCCGTCTCGGCGTTGTAAAACAGATGGCCGGTATGGCTGCCCTTGGCGCCGTACATGGCAATGTCGGCGCGCCGCACCAGGGTATCCACGTCACGGCCGTGATCCGGGTACACGGCGATGCCGATCGCGGCGCCCAGGTAAATTTCATTGTCCTCGTGCCAGAGCGGCTCGCTGAAACAGGCCAGGATATTCTCGGCCACCTTGCCTGCGTCCTGTACGCCGCTTTTTACGTCCGGCAGCAGGATGGCGAACTCGTCCCCGCCCAGACGCGCCAGCGTGTCGGTCTCGCGCAGCGCGGTGCGCAGACGCTGTGCGATGGAATAAAGTATTTCGTCTCCGGTCGGGTGGCCCAGGGTGTCATTGATGATCTTGAAGTGGTTGAGGTCCAGTATCATCACCGCCACCTGGCGGCCGCGCTCGCGGCGCGCGGCGGCGATGGCCTGCGTGACCCGGTCATACCACAGCATGCGGTTGGGCAGTCCGGTGAGCGTATCGGTAGTCGCCAGACGGCGCAGTTGCTCGCGCGTTTCCTTGGTGTCGGAGATGTCTTCCATTACGCCATCTACGCGCACCACCTTGCCCTCGGCACTTAAAAACGGATGGAACACGCGTCTGAACCAGCGCTCGCTGCCGCCGGGCGAGTGCACCCGGCTCTCCACCTCGATGCGTTCGCCTTGCAGCGCGCGTTGCCAGGCGCGCTCCACCAGTTCACGGTCGGAGGGCACGGTCCAGCCCAGGCAGGGGATGGGCATCTCCGCCGCAATGGGGCAAATCTGACGCGTGGTGGGGCTGACGTAGAGCAGGTGATTGCTCACCACGTCCACCGACCACAGCAACTGGGGGATATTCCGCAGCATGCTCTGCACCTGGCTTTGCAGTTCGCTCACCCGGTCCTTTTCCTGATGCAAAGCGAGAAACGCCGCGTTCCAGTAACCTTCGAGCAACATGCCCATGTCGCGGAACAGCAGCTTGATGACGGCGTCCTCCAGCGCGGCGCGGTGCTGCGCCTCGATGGCGCTGGAGCTCGCCATGATGGTTTGCAGATGATCCAGGTACAGCCAGTATGCCCCCATGATCCACACCGGCTCGATGTTGTAACGGTAATGCACCTCGCCGATGTACATCATGTGAGCGGCGGACTCCGCGGTTATATTGCCGGAGAGCAGCTCGACCAGATGCTCCGTTTGCCTTTTAACCAGGTGCTCAATGTGATTGCCTTGCGCCTGATAGGCCTCCAGCACCTGCGCCGTGGCGGGAAAGGCATACAGGTAGTCGTAAAAAATACGCGCAAAGCGCTCCTTGCCCTGCTGCAGCACCTCGCGGTAGCGCGCCAGGATGGCGAGATCGTTCTCGTTGATGTGGAGGAACTGCAGAAACTGCTGATTAAGCGCGGGCGACTCTTTACGCGCGCTACTCTCCTTGCTTTGCTGGACAAACCGCCCCTGCATGCCGTCTCCGGTTGGACTGTAAAATTTTAGATATTAACACAATTTTACCAGTCAAAAGTCAACCCGGTCGTCACCCTGCCCCCTTGGCCACCCCTTACAGCAAAGTGGCCCGAAACGCCGCGGCTCACATCTTGAAACGCCCCGCCAGGGACTGCAATTGTGCGGCGAGCTGCGCCAATTGCCCGCTGGCCGCCGCGGTCTGTTGCGAGCCATTCGAAGTCTGACCCGCCGCTTGGCTGATGCTAACGATATTGCGGTTGATCTCCTCCGCCACCGCACTCTGCTCCTCGGCGGCAGAGGCAATCTGGGTGTTCATGTCGGTAATGGTGGACACCACCTTGGTGATCGCCTCCAAAGACGCGCCCGCCTTGGCCGCCTGCTCCACGCTCTTCTGCGCCCCGTTTCTGCCTTCCTGCATCACCTTGACCGCGTCCTTGGCCCCGGCCTGCAGGCGCTCAATCATCTGCCGGATTTCCTGCGTGGATTGCTGGGTGCGTTGCGCCAGGGTGCGGACTTCGTCGGCCACCACCGCAAAGCCCCGGCCTTGTTCTCCGGCGCGCGCCGCCGTCGCGCTGCGCGCCACTTCCTGCACCGTCGCAGACGTCTCGTTCATCGCCGTCGCTACTTGATCGGTCTCACCCTGCTGCTTGCGTACCCCGAAACTGGTCTGTTCGGTGATGGCGCTCATCTCCTCGGCGGAAGAGGCAAGCTTGCCGGTGAAGCCGGTGATCTCCATCACCATGTCGCGCAGCTTGGCGGCAAACACGTTGAACCAATGCGCCAGTTCGCCTATTTCGTCGTTCATCGTCTCGTCCAGCCGCTTGGTGAGGTCGCCTTCGCCCGCGGCAATGTCCTTGACGCGTTCTTTCATCACCTGCAGCGGCTTGACCACCACCTTGCCGAGCAGCAGGCTCACCACAATCAAACCGATGATGAACAGCGCCGACTTGACGGCCACGTCATACCGCAGACTGCGCTGCATGGCGCTGTCCAGCGCCGCCATCCGCCGCCTTCCGCCGTGGTGTGCGCGGCAAGCTGTGAACTCAACATCCCGGCGAAGGCGCTGTCGGCCTGCGCACCGCTCAACTGTGACGCAGCACTGTCCGTCTGCGGCGGGCTTGCCGCCGGCTGAACAGGGAGGGAAGATAAAACTTCCGGCATGATCGCTCCTTAACTCAATCTGAATGTCGAGTAAGGCGGCAATTTATATGCCAAAGAGGCAGTAACGAGTAATAAGCGGCAAGTGACGGCTAACCGGTATTTGGAGCTTATACCTGGTTACCCGGTATTCGTGGCTCGAAGATCAATCTTAAGTTCAGGCAGATAATGGCATGCTCCAGCCTGTGGCAGAGCCGGGGCGATTGCGCCCCGGCCAGCCCTATAAAACCCTACTTCTTCATCATTTCCTCTTCCATCATCCCGGCCTTGGCCGCGTCGCACTCCTCCTGGGTCATCTCCAGAAAGCCTTTGCCCTTGCAACTGTTCTTGCCCTTACAGTCGTTTTTACCCTTGCAGTCGCTCTTGCCCTTGCAGGAGTTCACGCCTTCGCAGTGTATCTTGCCCATTTCGGCCGCATGGGCGGTGACAAAAGGCGCCGCGCTAAACAGGGCGGCGGCAGCGGCGGCCAGCAGCAGGCCGGAGGATTTGTTGGTGGTCATGTCGTTCATCTCCAATTAGTGGTCAGTTAAAAAATGATGCCCATCGGCACATACAACAGACCAGGAGATTACCGGTTTGCCCTCGCGCGCCACTCACGAAATGGTCACGATTTCATAACATTGTGCGCGGGCAAGCTGAAGGTGGATCTGGAACCTCTATTCAAAACACTGTCTACGCTGATTCTGCTGCCGTGCAGATCAAGGATGCGCTTGGCGATGGCGAGCCCCAGCCCCGCCCCGCCCGCGTGTTCCTGGCGCGTTTTTTCCACGCGGTAAAACCGCTCAAAAACGTGCGGCAGGTCCTCCTGCGGAATGCCGCAACCTGTATCCCGCACCCGCACCGACACCGCGCCCTGTTCGTGGCTGAGGTCAAGCGTCACGCGGCCGCCCGCGGGCGTATAGCGCAGCGCGTTCTCGATCAGATTGGCGAGCACGCGCTCCATGAGCCCGATATCGGCGCACACCAGAGGCAGGCGCTGCGGACAAATCACCTCCAGCGCCACGCCTTTGTTACGCGCGGCAAGCTGAAACTTTTGCGCCACGTCCTGCGCCAGGTCATCCAGCGCGAACGGCTCCATCTGCACCGGTGTGGCGCTGGAGTCCAACTTGGCGAGCTCGAACAATTCCTCCACCAGCTTGCCCAGGCGCTCGCTGTGCTTGCAGGCGATCTCCAGGTACTGCCGCTGCTCTTCCGCGCTGAGTTTGCCTTCTTTCAGCAGCAGGGTTTCCAGGTAGCCCTGTAAAGACGCCAGCGGCGTGCGCAAGTCATGCGACACGTTGGCCACCAGTTCGCGGCGCAATTTATCCGTTTCCTTGAGCGTATCCATCTGCTGTTTGATGCGCACCGCCATTTGATTAAAGCTTGCGCCCAGCCGGTCTATCTCATCGCCGCGCGCCAGCGGCATCGCAGCAGACGGCTCATCACGCAAATCAGCGCGCTGGAATGACTCCATGCTCGCGGCGAGCCGGGTGAGGCGGCGCGTCAAGGAACGAAACAACAACAGCCCGGCCAGCAGGGTCAGCACCAGGCTCGCCACCAAGGCCCAGGCGCCCATTCTTAATATATGGCTGCCCTGCAACATTTGCGCGATGGAGTCATAGGCCTGACCGCCCAGCACCACATACAGATAACCCTGCGTCGCGCCCTCCACCGGCACCGGAGACACGGAAAATATCTTGCGCGCACGCACGTCGCGCGGGTCATCGCCCAGGATAGGCGCGCGCCCTTGCCCGCTCATAAATTCGCGCAGCGGCGCGAGCGTCACCTGCTTACGCTGCAGTTGCTCGGCGGGCACCGAGCAGGCGAGTATTTTCCCTTCCGTGTTGAGCAGATAGATTTCAATGTTGGGGTTGATGACCATCAGCATCTTGAACAACTCGTCCAGGGCGCCTTGGTTTACCTTGTCTTCCAGCATCAGCGTCTTTTCCGACACCAGATGCGCAGCCAGCTTCCAGTTGAGCTTCTGGTTGACCTCCTGTTGATACAGCTCGCTGCCGTAAAAGGTGAGCGCACTGTACAGCGCGCCGATCAGGCACAACAAGCCGAGCAGCGCGGCTGCGAGCTTGGAGGAAAGGGTTTTAAACATCAGAGGACTTGTGCAGTTCGTCCGGCTCGGCGAACTTGTAGCCCACGCCCCACACGGTGCGGATGTAATCGGGCTGCGCGGGGTCCTGTTCGATCTTGGCGCGCAACCGGTTGATGTGCGAGTTCACCGTGTGCTCGTAGCCGTCGTGGCCGTAATTCCACACCAGATCGAGCAACTGCGTGCGCGTATACACCTTGCCCGGATGCCGGGCGAACAGCAACAGCAGGGCGAACTCCTTGGCGGTGAGCTCTATCGCCTTGCCGCGCAAGGCGACCTTGCGCCGCTCACTGTCAATAGACAAATCGCCGATGCGCAACACTTCGGGCGGCACGGTTTCCGGCTGTGCAGCGAGCGCGTCCACGCGCCGGAACAACGCCTTCACGCGCGCGATCAGTTCGCGGATGCTGAACGGCTTGGTGAGATAATCGTCCGCGCCCACCTCCAGCCCCAGCACCCGGTCCAGTTCGGTGGACTTCGCGGTCAGCATCAGAATCGGCGTATACGGCGGCCGCGCGCGCAGCCGGCGGCACACCTCAAGGCCGTCCATGCCGGGAATCATCAAGTCCAGCACGATCAGATCGAACTGCTGCGTCATGGCCAGTTCCAGCCCTTGTTGGCCGTTGCTGGAAACAGTGACCCGGCAGCCTATGTCGCGCAGGTGCATCTGCACCAGGTGCGCGATGTCGCGGTCATCCTCAATCACCAGTATTTTCCGGCCCATGCCCAGTTCCGCTTACCTTGCGTTCACCACCCGTAAGAATAGCAGCCCAATCTTCACAAAAGCATCACGCAAAAAAGCCCCGGCGGTCGCCCGCCGGGGCTTGAGGATGCAGACACCTCGCGTGACGTACAGGGACGTACTAATGTCGCGGGAGGCAGAACGCCGGGAGCGGCCTCACTCGTCGCCGTTGAAGGCGCCGAGCAGATGCAGCAGGCTGGTGAACAGATTGTAGATACTCACATAGAGCGTGACCGTGGCCAGAATGTAATTGGTCTCGCCGCCGTGCACGATCTGGCTGGTTTCATACAGGATCAGCCCGCACATCAACAACACAAACATGGCCGACACGCCAAGCGCCAGTCCCGGCAGGCTGAAAAATATCGCACCGAGCCCCGCCAGAAACGCCACCAGGATTCCGGCCATGAGGAAACCGCCCATGAAACTGAAGTCCCTGCGCGTGGCCAGCGCATACGCCGACAACCCGACAAAGATCGCGCCTGTTCCGCCCAGCGCCATCATCACGACCTCGCCGCCATTCGGCAAATTCAGGTAGGCGTTCAATATCGGCCCCAGTGTCAGCCCCATAAAGCCGGTGAGCGCAAACACGGAAGCCAGGCCCCACGCGCTGTTTTGCAGCTTGTAAGTAAGGAATAACAGCCCAAAATAGCCTAGCAAAGTAATCAAAATGCCGGGGTGCGGCAGGTTCAGCGCCATGGAAACCCCCGCGCTCGCGGCGCTGAACAGCAACGTCATTGCCAGCAATAAATAGGTATTGCGGATCAGCTTGTTGCTCGCAAGAACAGATGCCGCTGTTCCAGCCGTACCGGCTGTACCGACAGACTGATAAGGGTAGTTACTCATGGCAGCAATACTCCTGAATTTAAATGGGTTACTGACTTAACCGGACCATAGCCACGGCCGTATATTTCTCATAGCATACTGCACTCTGGCGCAATATCAAGAGGCTGGCGGCACAGCAGGCTTTTCGGGTATCCTCGCGCCATCAGATAGGAGAGGTGGCTGAGTGGCTTAAAGCGGCGGTCTTGAAAACCGTTGTGGGGCAACCCACCGGGGGTTCGAATCCCTCCCTCTCCGCCATTATATTTTCTTCACCAGCACCTTCGAGTTGCGCTGGTAGTTGTACAACTGCTGGCGCCCCACAGGCAAATCTTGCAGGCTGCCCGGCTTGAAGCCGCGCTCGGCGAACCAGTGCGGGGCGTGGGTGGTGAGCACAAACAGGTGTTTGATCTTCTGCTGCCTGGCCTTGCGTTCGATTTGCTCCAGCAGCGCCTCGCCGCGACCGGCATCCCGATAGTCCGGGTGCACGACAAAACAGGCGAGTTCGCCCACGCCCTCTTTCGCATAAGGATAGAGCGCGGCGCAGGCGATCACCGCACCGTCGCGTTCCATGACGATGAAGTAGCCGATCTCGGTTTCCAGTCTCTCGCGCGAACGGCGCACCAGTACGCCCTCTTCTTCCAGCGGCGCGATAAGCTCCAGAATGCCGCCGACGTCCTCTATCGTCGCGGCGCGCGTGTCTTCGTAGGCGTCGCCCGCGATGAGCGTGCCGATGCCGTCGCGCGTGAATAATTCGAGCAGCAGCGCACCATCGGCGCGGCGGTTAATGAGATGCGCGCGGCGCACGCCGTTTTGACACGCCCGCACGGCGCAGACAAGGTGGCGCCTCGCACCGGCATCCAGCGCACGTTTGCCGGACAGCAGCTTCTGCGCCTCGCTCAGCGTCAGTTGCCGGATTAAATTTTTCTTCTCATCCGCGAGGCCCGGCCCCTCGGTCAGGCACAACAGCTTGTCCGCGCGCAGTTCCACCGCCACGGCGGTGGCAACATCCTCCGCGCTCAAATTAAACACCTCGCCGGTGGGCGAATAGCCGAGCGGCGAGAGCAGCACCACGGCGTTGTCGTCCAGCGCCTTTTGCAGGGCCTGCGCGTCCACGCGCCGCACCTCGCCGGTGTGCTCGAAATCCACGCCATCGCGCACGCCGAGCGGGCGCGCGGTGATGAAGTTGCCGGAAGCGGCGCGGATGCGCGCACCCGCCATGGGGGAGTTGGCCACGCCCATGGAGAGCAGGGCCTCGATCTCCACCCGCAGCGCGCCCGCCGCCTGCTTCACGCAGGCAAGCGCCTCGCTGCCGGTCACGCGCAGGCCGTTGTGATAGCGCGTCTTAACGCCGCGTTCGCGCAATACCTGCTCAATCTGGGGGCGCGCGCCGTGCGGAAACAGCGGCTCACACCCCAGAGTGTTGAGCAACGCGATGTCGTGGATGAAATGGGCAAAGCGCGCGTCGGCCGCCATCTCGCCGCCGAACGTGATGACAAACGTGCGCCCGCGATGCGCCTTGATATAAGGCGCAGCATGGCGGAACCAGTTTACAAACGCGGCGTTGTTATTCTTTTCCGGCATGGGGGCTTTCGATGAAAGCCTTATTATACCCGCCAGCCCCTGCAAGACTACGGTTTTTTCTCGAACCTCAACGCGGCGGAATTGATGCAGTAACGCAGGCCGGTGGGTTTGGGGCCATCAGGAAATACGTGGCCGAGGTGCGCGTCGCACACGCTGCACAAAACCTCGGTGCGGCGCATGAACAGGCTGTTATCGGGTTTGCTGGCGATGCCGTCCGGGTCCATCGGCGCCCGGTAGCTCGGCCAGCCGGTGCCGGAATCGAACTTTTGTTCGGAGCTGAACAGCTCGTTGCCGCAACAGACGCAGCGGTACACGCCCTGATCCTTGGTATCGTGGTACTCGCCGGTAAAGGCGCGCTCGGTGCCGTGCCTGCGCGTAACTTCATACTGCTGGGGTGTGAGCCGCTGTTTCCACTCCGCGTCGGATTTGACCACCTTCTCTTTCATCGTCAAACCTCCGGAAATCAATTTAATTTCGCCTGCGCGGTATGAAACCGCGCGTGCGACCAAAGGGGGGAGCTAACGCCTCTCCCCTTTGGAAACCCCATTGTTAAAGAGCCCGCGCCAAGAGCGCGGGGAATAAATTTAATCCGTCACCGCGCCCACGCTGCTGCTCGACACCTGTTTGGCGTATTTGGCCAGCACGCCGCGCGTGTAACGCGGCGCGGGGGGTTTCCATTGCGCGCGGCGGCGTGCGAGTTCGGCGTCGCTTACGTTGAGTTGCAACAGGCGCGCATCGGCGTCTATGGTGATGCTGTCACCCTCTTGCACCAGCGCAATATTGCCGCCGGCAAAGGCCTCCGGCGCGATGTGCCCCACCACCATGCCGTAGGTACCGCCGGAGAATCGCCCGTCTGTAATCAGGCCCACGGAATCGCCCAGGCCCTCGCCGATGATGGCCGAAGTGGGCGAGAGCATCTCGCGCATACCGGGGCCGCCCCTGGGGCCTTCGTAGCGGATCACCACCACGTCGTCCGCCTTGATCTTCTGCGCGAGGATAGCCTCCATGCACGCCTCTTCCGAATCGAACACGCGCGCCGGGCCGGTGATTTTATGCAGCTTGATGCCGGTAATCTTGGCTACCGCGCCTTCCTGGGCAAGATTGCCCTTCAGTATGGCGAGGTGTCCCTGCGCATAAACAGGATTGCTCCAGGGACGAATCACGTCTTGATCTTTGCGCGGCTCCTCCGGTATATCCTGCAACACCTCAGCAACAGTCTGGCCGCTGATGGTGAGCGCATCGCCGTGCACCAGTCCATGCGCGAGCAGCATTTTCATCACCTGCGGGATGCCACCCGCCTTATGTAAATCGGTGGCGACATAACGCCCGGAGGGCTTGAGGTCGCACAGCACCGGCACGCGCGCGCGGATGGTTTCAAAGTCGTCTATGCTGAGCGGCACTTGCGCGGCGTGCGCGATGGCGAGCAGGTGCAGCACCGCGTTGGTGGAGCCGCCCACCGCCATGGTCACCGCAATCGCGTTTTCAAACGCCTTGCGCGTGAGGATTTGGCGCGGCAGGATTTGTTTTTTGATCGCATGCACCAAGATTTCCGCGGACTGCGCCGCACTCGCGGCCTTCTCTTCATCTTCCGCCGCCATGGTGGAGGAATACGGCAGGCTCATGCCCATGGCCTCGAAGATGGAAGACATGGTGTTGGCGGTGTACATGCCGCCGCACGAACCCGCGCCGGGACAGGCGCGCCGTTCGATCTCGGTCAATTCCTTTTCATCAATCTTGTGCGCGGTGTATTGCCCCACCGCCTCGAACGCGCTCACGATGGTGAGGTCGCGGTCCTTATAGTGGCCCGGCTTGATGGTGCCGCCGTAAACGAAAATCGCCGGGATATCGAGGCGCGCGATGGCGATCATCGCGCCCGGCATGTTCTTGTCGCAGCCGCCGATGGCGATCACGCCGTCCATGCTCTGGCCGTTGCACACGGTTTCGATGGAGTCGGCAATCACCTCGCGCGATACCAGCGAATATTTCATGCCCTCGGTGCCCATCGAGATGCCGTCCGAGATGGTGATGGTGCCGAAGGTTTGCGGCATGGCGCCGGCCTTTTTCAGCGCGGTCTCGGCGCGCGCGGCGAGCGCGCCGATGCCCATGTTGCACGGCGTGATGGTGCTGTGCGCGTTGGCCACGCCGACGATGGGTTGGTGTACATCCCGG
>JAMCTV010000087.1:7454-8397 GCA_023381235.1 Gammaproteobacteria bacterium | reverse complement strand
GGAGCAGCTTCTCTCCGAGTTTATTTTCATCGGCAATCAAAAAACCGATAACCCCGAAAACATTATTCATGGCAACCAGCGAGTACTGCGTGCGCGCCTGAGTGATGCGAAGTTCTTTTTTGAGCATGATAAAAAAACCAGGCTCGAAGATCGTGTGCCTGGGCTTGCAAATGTTGTTTATCACAACAAGCTGGGTAGCCAGTTACAGCGAGTAGAGCGCATTCAGAAGTTTGCCGTGGCCATCGCCGGGCGGCTCAAAGAAATTAAATTCGCGGCCGATGTCCGGCAAGTCGAGCGCGCGGCTTGGTTATGCAAGACCGATTTGCTGACCGATATGGTGGGCGAGTTCCCGGAATTGCAGGGTATCATGGGCAGTTATTACGCGCTGCACGACGGCGAGGCGGCAGAGGTCGCCGAGGCGATCAGAGAGCATTATGAGCGCGTGCCTGAGAGCAGTGCGGGCATTTGCGTGGGTCTGGCCGACAAACTCGATACCCTGGCGGGTATTTACGGCATCGGTTTCATCCCCACCGGTGACAAAGACCCGTTCGCCTTGCGCCGTGCGGCTTTGAGCGTGCTGCGCACGCTGATGGAAAACAATCTGTCGCTGAACCTCATGCAGCTTCTGGAGATCGCCGAGGCGCAGTTCCCGGCGGGTTTGATTGCCAAAGACACCGTGCCCAAGTTGTACGATTTCATGCTGGAGCGTTTGAAGCCGTATCTGCGTGAACAGGAATTTGGCGCGGACGAAATTGATGCTGTGCTGAGCCTGCGCCCCACGCGCATGGACTGGATTATTCCCCGACTCGATGCGATACAGGCATTTCGCAAGCTGCCGGAGGCGGAGGCGCTTGCGGCGGCGAACAAACGCATCCGCAATATTCTCAAACAGGCTAAAGGCGAGTCGCGCGATGTGATAGATCACGCTTTGTTGAAGGCGGCG
>JAMCTV010000087.1:4467-7444 GCA_023381235.1 Gammaproteobacteria bacterium | reverse complement strand
TCGACAAGGTGATGGTGATGGTGGAGGATACCGCCCTGCGCGATAACCGCCTCGCACTGCTCACCAAACTTGAAGGATTATTTATGCGCGTGGCGGATATTTCCAGGTTGCAGTACGGCGCCAACCCTGACTAACTTGAAGCTCATCATCCTCGACCGCGACGGAGTGATTAACCATGACTCCGACGAATACATCAAATCGCCCAATGAATGGGCGCCTATCCCCGGAAGTCTGGAGGCCGTCGCGCGCTTGAAGCGCGCGGGCTACACAGTGGTGGTGGCGAGTAACCAGTCCGGCGTCGGACGCGGGCTGTTTGATCTCAATACCTTGCATCAAATACACGGCAAGATGCAGCAAGAACTTGCGCGCGCGGGCGGAAAAATAGACGCGATCTTTTTCTGTCCGCATAAACCCGAAGACCAGTGCGCCTGCCGCAAGCCCAAACCCGGCCTGTTGCGCGACATCGCGGCTAAATTTAATCACGATCTCAAGGGCGTGCCCGCCGTGGGCGATAACTTGCGCGACATCGAAGCTGCGCAGGCGGTGGGCGCCAAACCGGTTTTGGTGCGCACGGGAAAGGGCGTGGAAACGATAAAAAGCGGGAAATTACCCGCCGGAGTCGAAGTCCATGACGATCTCGCCGCCTATGTGGATGCGCTGTTAGCGCAGCGTTGATGCTGTTTCTGCGCTCGCTGCTGTTTGCCGTCTGTCAGGTGGTTTCCACGCTGATCTTCGCGCCGTTCAGCGTGCTCACCGGCCTGTTGCCCTACCGCATGCGCTACCGCTTCATCACGCAGTGGAACTGTTTCAATCTGTGGTGCGTGGAGAAGGTCTGCGGTCTGCGCTACGAGGTGATAGGCCGCGAGCATATTCCGCCCGGCCCCTGTGTGATTTTATGCAAGCACCAGTCGGCATGGGAGACGTATGCGTTGCCGTGCATTTTTCCGCAAATGCTGGCTTGGGTGTGCAAGCGTGAATTATTGTGGATACCGTTTTTCGGCTGGGGCTTCGCCGTGCTGAGGCCCATCGCCATAGACCGCAACGCGGGGCGCAAGGCGCTGGAGCAGCTCGTCGCGCAAGGCATGGACCGGCTCAAGCGCGGACGTTCGGTGGTAATTTTCCCCGAAGGCACGCGCGTCGCGCCCGGTGAAAAAAGGCGCTACGCTATCGGCGGTGCAATGCTGGCAGAACGCTCCGGCCATCCGGTGCTGCTCATCGCGCACAACGCAGGCTTATTCTGGCCGCGCAAAAGCTTTCTCAAATATCCCGGCACGATACGTGTGGTCATCGGCCCGATGATCGCAAGCGCGGGAAAGAGCGCGGCAGAAATCAACACGCTGGCCGAGGCATGGATAGAGGAAAAAATGCGCGTGTTGCCTCCCCGCTCATCTTAGGGAAGCTCTGAATAAGTCCATCCCGGACTTTTCAGGGCACGGCGCTCCTGCGCATCCCTGCACCGCAGGGACCTCTGACTAAGTCAGAGGTCCCTCAGATCGCATCCAGCGGCCAGCGCGGGTGGACTTTAAAGTCGAGGCCTGTTTGCGCATGCTGTCCCGCGGCGAGCCGCGCGTAACCTGCATACGCGATCATCGCGCCGTTGTCGGTACAAAACTCCATGCGTGGGTAGAACACGGCGGCGCGGGTTTTTTTGGCAAGCTGGGCAAAGCGCGCGCGCAGCGCCTGGTTGGCGCTCACTCCTCCGGACACCACCAGCCGGCTGAGGCCGGTGTCGCGCAGCGCGCGTTCGCACTTGAGGGCGAGCGTGTCCACCACTGCTTCTTGAAAGGCATAGGCGAGATCGGCGCGCGTCTGGTCATCGGTTCCCGCGCCGCGCAGTGTGATGACGGCGTGGGTTTTCAGGCCGCTGAAGCTGAAGTCCAGCCCCGGCTTGCCGGTCATCGGGCGCGGGAAATTGAACCGCCCCGGCTGGCCCGCGCGCGCCAGGCGCTCCAGCGCTGGGCCGCCGGGGTAGCCCAGCCCCAGCAGCTTGGCGGTTTTATCGAACGCCTCGCCCGCCGCATCGTCCTGCGACTCGCCCAGCACCTGGTACTGCCCCACGCCCAGCACCTGCACCAGCAGGGTGTGGCCGCCGGAAACCAGCAGCGCGATGAACGGAAACTCCGGGGGATCGGGCTCCAAGAGCGGCGCGAGCAGATGCGCTTCCATATGATGCACGCCCACGGCGGGCACGTTCCAGGCATAGGCGAGGCTGCGTGCGATGGCCGCGCCTACCAGCAGCGCGCCGATCAGCCCTGGGCCTGCGGCGTAGGCCACGCCGCTGATCTCACCCGGCTGGCACCCGGCCTCGCTTAATACTAGGCGCAGCAGCGGCAAGGTCTTCTGGATATGATCGCGCGAGGCCATTCTGGATATGATCGCGCGAGGCCAGTTCCGGCACCACGCCGCCGTACTCGGCGTGCAGCGCCACCTGGCTGTGCAGCGCGTGCGCCAGCAGCCCGCGCTCCGAATCGTAGAGCGCGACGCCGGTTTCGTCGCACGAGGTTTCGATACCGAGTAGACGCATGGGGCGGTGTCAGGCGAGCGGCGGCTTTGCAGGCAAGGGTGGAGTAGAGTATACTTTCTAGTTTACTTTAGCGTTAATTATGAAGGATACCCTATGCCTTTTGTACGTTTAAAAGAAAATGAGCCGTTTGAGGTCGCGCTGCGACGCTTCAAGCGTACCTGCGAGAAGGCCGGTACCTTGACCGAGATGCGCAAGCGTGAATACTATGAGAAGCCGACCACAATCCGCAAACGCAAGGCCGCCGCGGCGGTGAAGCGGCAGGAAAAGAAGGTGTTGCGCGCCAAGCCGGTGCCGTTTAACGCCCGCCCTGAGCCGGAATCCAAGAAGCCTTACCGGCGCATCGTTCAGCGCACCTACTAATAAGCCTCCCGGCTTGTTCAGGTTCAAGCATCACATTTAGGCGCAGGGACATGAGTGACAGCGTATCCTCCCTGAAAACCCGGCTCATTCTCT
>JAMCTV010000087.1:0-4395 GCA_023381235.1 Gammaproteobacteria bacterium | reverse complement strand
CATTTAGGCGCAGGGACATGAGTGACAGCGTATCCTCCCTGAAAACCCGGCTCAACGAGGACGTCAAGACCGCGTTGCGCGCGGGCGAGAAACGGCGTCTCATGGTGCTGCGCTTGATACTCTCCGCCATCAAGCAGCGCGAGGTGGATGAGCGCATCCAGTTGGACGACGCCCAGGTGCTGGCCGTGCTGGACAAGATGCTCAAGCAGCGCCGCGATTCCCTGAGCCAATATCAGACCGCCGGACGCGCCGATCTCGCCGATCAGGAGTTGTTCGAGATAGCCCTCGTCCAGTCTTACATGCCCGCCGCCTTGTCCGAGATGGAAATCGAGGCCATGATCGCTGAGGCCATCCAAACCAGCGCCGCCGCCTCGCTCAAGGACTTGGGCAAGGTGATGACGCTGCTCAAACCCAAACTGCAAGGATGCGCCGACTTGAGTCAGGTTAGCGCCAAGGCCAAAAATAGGTTGGAAGCCAAAGGCTGACGTTACCCGCTGCCGTCGCGTAGCGCTGTTGTTGTCTCTGTTGTGTACGCCATGGGTCTGATCCCCAAAGAATTCATAGATGAACTATTAAGCCGCGTGGATATCGTCGAGGTGATAGACGCGCGCGTGCCGCTGAAAAAAAGCGGGCGCGAATACAGCGCCTGCTGCCCGTTCCACGAAGAAAAAACTCCCTCTTTCACGGTGAGTCCGGCCAAGCAGTTTTACCACTGTTTCGGTTGCGGCGCGCACGGCACGGCCATCGGCTTTCTCATGGAGTATGAACACCTGGATTTTGTCGAAACGGTGCACGAGCTGGCGCGCGCCGCTGGCCTCACGGTGCCGCGCAGCGGGATTGAGACCCCCCCCGCCCCGCGCGTGGATCAGGACAGCTACGCGCTGCTGCAACAGGCGGCGGAGTTTTACCGCAAACAGTTGCGCGAACATGACGCACAAGGACGTGCTAATGTCGCGGGAGGCAGGACGCCGGGAGCGACCACCGAGGCCAAACGCGCGGTGGACTATCTCAAGGGCCGCGGGCTGACCGGCGAGATCGCCGCCGAGTATGGCGTCGGCTACGCGCCGTCCGGCTGGAGCCATCTCGCCCAGGCCTTTCCCGCCGCGCATCCGGCCCTCGTCAAGCTCGGCCTGCTGGTGGAGAAAGAGGGCGGAGGGGTGTACGACCGCTTCCGCGAGCGCGTCATGTTTCCCATCCACGATCAGCGCGGACGCGTGATCGGCTTCGGCGGGCGGGTGCTGGGCGATGACACACCCAAGTATCTCAATTCGCCGGAAAGCCCGGTGTTTCACAAGGGACGCGAGCTGTACGGCCTGTACCAGGCGCGCAAAAACCTGCGCAAGATCGAGCGCCTGCTGGTGGTGGAGGGTTACATGGACGTGCTGGCGCTGGCCCAGTACGGCATCCGCAACGCCGTAGCCACGCTCGGCACCGCCACCACGCGCGAGCATCTGGAGCGCATCTTCCGCGTGGCGCCGGAGGTGGTGTTTTGCTTCGACGGCGACCGCGCCGGACGCGAGGCGGCGTGGCGCGCGCTGGAGGCCGCGCTGCCCTTGATGCACGAAGGCCGTCAGGCGCGCTTCTTGTTCCTGCCGGAGGGCGAGGACCCGGACACGCTGGTGCGCAAGGAAGGGCAGGCGGTGTTCGAGGCGCGTGTCGGAGCGGCCATGCCGTTGTCGGAATTCCTCTATGAAGGTTTGGCCAAACAGACCGATATAAGGACCATGGACGGGCGCGCGCGCCTGGTGGAGCTGGCGCGCCCGTTGCTGGGCCGATTGCCGGACGGGGTGTTCCGCCACATGATGGTGACGCGCCTGGGCGAGATTGTCCACATCAATACCGGCATCCTGAGCGGATTATTGGGGCTTGGCGGTGCGGTCAAACCGCCCCGGAGCGGGGAACGCCAGGGTGTCCGCCGCCAGGGTGACTTCACCGGCGAGGCAGGCGCGCCCATGTCGCCAGTGCGGCGCGCCATCGCGCTGTTGCTGCATAGGCCGGCATTGGCCCAAACCGCGGGGGATCCCCGGCGGTTTGCCGGAATTGAGATCGCCGGTACGGATATCCTGTTAAGGCTGCTTGAATTATTGCAGGCTCAGCCACACCTTAACACAGCGGCCCTGCTTGAGCGCTGGCGCGACACGCCGCACAGTCAGCATCTGCTCAAGCTCGCCCAATGGCAGTCGCTCTTGAAAGAAGAGGAGTGGCAAACCGAGTTTCTGGGCGCCTTGGCCCAAATCGAGCGCCAGGGACTGGAGGCGCGGCGCGAATACCTCATCGGCAGGTCGCGCATCGCCCCTCTTTCCGCCGAGGAAAAGCGGGAACTGAACGAACTGCTGTCGGCGCCGCCGTAGCGTGCCAATCACAGCAGGATAATGTTATTATTGAACAATTTTGTGTTTCGAGGGTCATTACTGGTATGAATCCAGAACAGCAAGCCTCTCAGTTAAAGCTGCTCATCGCCAAGGGCAAGGAGCAGGGCTACCTGACCTACCGTGAGGTCAACGACCACCTGCCCGAGGACATCGTAGACCCGGAGCAGATCGAAGACATCATCGGCATGATCAACGACATGGGCATCGCGGTGCACGAAGTGGCGCCGGATGCCGATGCCCTGCTCATTGCCGATACCGCGGTCACCGCCGACGACGAGGTGGTGACCGAAGAAGCCGCAGCCACTCTGGCTGCGATGGATGCCGAATACGGACGCACCACCGACCCGGTACGCATGTACATGCGCGAAATGGGCGCGGTGGAGTTGCTTACGCGCGAGGGCGAGATTGTGATCGCCAAGCGCATCGAGGAAGGCACGGCGCAGGTGTTGTCCGCGCTCGCCTCCTATCCGGAGACCGTGGCCGAGCTGCTGCGCGACTATGAGCGCGCTGACCGCGCTGAGATTCGCCTGGCCGACGTGGTGGGCGGCTATCTGGACCCGGCGGCTCTGGAGTCCGACCCGGAAGAGTTGATGAAGAAGCAGGCAGCGGCCCTCGAAGAACTGGAAGAAGAAGTCGCCACAGGCGACGAGGAAGAGCTGGAAACCGGTCCCGACCCGGAAGAGGCGCGCAAACGTTTCGCACAACTGCGCAAGCTGCATCAGAAATTCGTCGCTGCGGTAAGCAAGTACGAGCGCGAGCACCCCAAGGTGCAAAAAGCGCGTGAGGAACTGATCGCCTATTTCCTGGAGTTCAAGATTGCGCCGCGCCTGATAGACAGGCTGATCGGCAGGCTGCACCACATGGTGGAGCGTCTGCGCGAACAGGAGCGCGTGGTGATGGACTTGTGCGTGAACAAGGCGCGTATGCCGCGCAAGGATTTCATCACCGCCTTCCCCGACAACGAAACCAATCTCCACTGGCTGGACAAGCACATCCGCGCCAAGCGCGATTACTCCGCCGCGCTGACGCGCCTCAAGGACGACGTGCAGCGTGCACAGCGCAGGCTGATTGCGTTGCAGGAAGAGTGCGGCATGACCATCGCCGAGATCAAGGACATCAACCGCCGCATGTCCATCGGCGAAGCCAGGGCGCGCCGCGCCAAGAAGGAGATGGTGGAGGCCAACCTGCGCCTCGTGATCTCCATCGCCAAGAAATACACCAACCGCGGTTTGCAGTTCCTCGACCTGATCCAGGAAGGCAACATCGGCCTGATGAAGGCGGTGGACAAGTTCGAATACCGCCGCGGCTACAAATTCTCCACCTACGCCACGTGGTGGATCCGCCAGGCGATCACCCGTTCCATCGCCGACCAGGCGCGCACCATCCGCATCCCGGTGCACATGATCGAGACCATCAACAAGCTCAACCGCATCTCGCGCCAGATGCTGCAGGAGTTCGGGCGCGAGGCCACCCCGGAGGAATTGTCGCTGCGCATGGAGATGCCGGAAGACAAGGTGCGCAAGGTGCTCAAGATCGCCAAGGAGCCGATCTCCATGGAGACGCCGATCGGCGACGACGAGGATTCGCACCTGGGCGACTTCATCGAAGACCTGAGCATACTCTCGCCCTCCGAAGCCGCCACCGTCGAGGGGCTGCGCGAAGCGACCCAGGAGGTGCTCGCGGGGCTTACCCCGCGCGAGGCCAAGGTGCTGCGCATGCGCTTCGGCATAGACATGAACACCGACCACACCCTGGAAGAGGTCGGCAAGCAATTCGATGTCACCCGCGAACGCATCCGCCAGATCGAAGCCAAGGCCCTGCGCAAACTGCGCCACCCCAGCCGTTCGGAGCAGTTGAAGAGTTTTTTGGATTGACGGATATAGCAGGCTGTGGATAAAGAGCCTGAGTGCGGCCTAGGGACGGGCCACCTTTTTTCTATACACATATGTGTTTGAAAAATGGCGTAGAGCGAAAACCATTTATTCGCTTTGTGAGTTGAAGAAGCTCAGGGAAAGGCCTTTTT
>JAMCTV010000086.1 GCA_023381235.1 Gammaproteobacteria bacterium | reverse complement strand
ATCGACCAGACTTGATTGGCCGACAGGGGCCGTCCCAACGGCTGCCGATCCGCCACCGGCACTTTCTTGCGCCGGCGTCGGCGCACCTGAAGGCCAGCTTCGGCATAGAGCCGTTCGACACGTTTGTGATTGACCTGCTGCCCGGCTTGCCTGAGCTTCAGATAGATCATGCCGGCGCCATAGCGGCGATGCCGATGCGCCAGTGCCACGATTTGATCACGCAGGGCCTGGCTTTGATCTGGCGCAGGCTGGTAACGGTAGGCGCTGGCACTCATGCCGATAACACGCAGGGCATGTCGTTCGCTCAATCCGCCGCCTGCCAAGTAACGCACCAGCTCACGGCGTGCCGGTGCCTTCACCACTTTTTTCTGAGCGCCTCGCGCGTGACCTCGTTCTCCAGCATCGCTTCGGCGAGCAACTTCTTCAGACGGCTGTTCTCGGTTTCCAACTCCTTCAGCCGCTTGGCATCGGAGACGCTCATGCCTCCGAACTTGCTGCGCCACAGGTAGTAGCTGGCTTCGGAGAAACCGTGCCGCCGGCACAATTCCTTGACCGGAAGCCCTGCTTCCGCCTCTCGCAGGAAACCAATGATTTGTTCTTCGGTGAACCGCTTCTTCATGTCCAATCTCCTTCATCAGTGGGATTGGACTCTAAAGCTGCGTGCTACTCAAACCGGGGGGACGTCGGGGCAGCGCAAGGGACATAGGTGACAGTTGTATCACACTTGAGGGCACCGAAGGAGGTGCCCCATGCCGTGGAGTCAAACATCACCTATGGACCAGAGAACCCAGTTCATTGCCGACTACCTGCGCGACGTACTCAGCGTAACCGAACTATGCGAACTGTATGGCGTCAGCCGCAAGACCGGTTACAAGTGGATCATCGCTATATTCGCTTAGGGCCGGCCGGCCTGGAGGAAGGCTAAAATCAAACGGGCCAGGCTCAAAATAAAAATTACCCGCGTGACCGCATTCGGATAAAAGCATTACAGCATCCGCACGGAAATGCAATACAACCAAGGACATAGCTTCTTCCATCCATTGGTCTGGGCGTCGCAAATAAACATTGTTGCCTGGCGCTTAAACCGGTATAGTGCGCGCACCCGCAGGCCCAGCCAATCGGCCTCGGTTCTCTGAAACACGATCTTTACGATCCCCTATTCGTCTGCCTCGATTGGTGTCACCGCTAGCGTGACAGGCCGTCGCAGGAAACCTAATGACTACTGAAGTGCCTTTCACCAGCCTTGGGCTGGCCGAACCCATTTTGCGTGCGATTCGTGACGCCGGCTATACCACGCCCACCCCGATCCAGGCGCAGGCCATCCCGCAGGTGCTGGCGGGCGGCGATCTGCTCGCCGCGGCGCAAACCGGAACGGGAAAAACCGCCGGCTTTACTTTGCCCATTCTGCATCTGCTGTCCTCCCGGCCCGCGCAGAATCCGAAACCCGGCCGTCCGCGCTGCCTGATCCTGGTGCCGACGCGCGAGCTCGCGGCGCAGGTGGAGGAATCGGTCAAAACCTACGGCAGGCATCTGCCGCTCACTTCCATGGTGATGTTCGGCGGCGTCAACATCAATCCGCAGTTCAGGATGTTGAAAGAGCGCGTGGATATCCTCGTTGCCACGCCGGGCCGCCTGCTCGATCACATGAGCCAGAAGACGGTGGATTTGTCCGGCGTGGAAATCCTGGTGCTGGACGAGGCCGACCGCATGCTGGACATGGGTTTCATCCGCGACATCAGGAAGGTGCTCGCAGTGCTGCCCAAGCAGCGCCAGAACCTGCTGTTCTCGGCCACCTTCTCGGACGAGATCAAGGCATTGGCCAACGGCCTCTTGCACAATCCCAAGAGCGTTGAAGTGGCGCGCCGCAACACCGCCTCGGAAATGGTCGAGCAGTCCGTGCATCTGGTGCCGCAGTCGCACAAGAAGGATTTGCTCGCGCACCTCATCAACCATCACGACTGGCAGCAGGTGCTGGTGTTCACCCGCACCAAGCATGGCGCCAACAAGCTGGCGGAAAAACTCGTCAAGGACGGCATCACCGCCGCCGCCATCCACGGCAACAAGAGCCAGGGCGCGCGCACCAAGGCGCTGGCCGGCTTCAAGAGCGGCGAGGTGCGGGTGCTGGTTGCCACCGACATCGCCGCGCGCGGGATAGATATTGATCAATTGCCGCAGGTGGTGAACTTCGAACTGCCCAACGTGCCGGAAGACTACGTGCACCGCATCGGCCGCACCGGCCGCGCGGGCAGCACCGGCTCGGCGCTGTCGCTGGTGGACAGCGAGGAGATGGCCTATCTCAGGGACATCGAGAAGCTGATCAAGCGCAGCATCGTGCGCGTGGAGGTGGAAGGCTTCGTGCCCATGCCGCGCCCGGCCGCATCGGTCGACGAACGCCCGGCGCGGCCGCCGCAAGGCCGCCCGCAGCAGAATCGCGGGCAGCGCGGCAGGGAACAGCAGGGCAGGGAACAGCCAAAACGGGAAGGGCGCAGTCAGCCTGCCGGCAACCGTCAGGCGCAGGGCGCCGGCAAGCCGGCCAGGGCGCAGCCCGCAGCCGCGCAGCAAGGACCGGCGCAGCCCGGGCGCAAGCCGCGTCCCCAGGCGGCGCTGTTCTCGGCCAAGCCGGGTTCGCGCGGGCGCTAGGGTCAACGCCGCAAAAAACAGCGTATCCCTTCAGGGGCTTCGCCACAGGTTTTCAGGGTTTCCACAACTCCGGGTGCGCCCAATACTTCGCATTGAGCCAGTCCGGTGCCGGCTTGTAGGTGTGAAGGTCGAAGAGATACAGCAGATGGCCGTCCTCGGCCTCGGCCAGGCGCTGCATGCCGAAGGCGAGGAAGTCGTTGAAGAGGAGGGGCTGATGCTCGCGCGCAGCGATCAGCAGGGCAGGGGCGCGCTGCTTCAACTGCCCGATGAGCGCCAGGGCCTGCTCCCGAGCTTGCCGCGCTTCGATGAAAGCCAGCGCGAGGTCGGCCATTTCATGGTTGGCAGTCAGCACAATGCTTTCCTGAATGGAAAAGTATTCCTGCGCCAGGGCTTGCGCATCTGCACCTTCCGCCAGCAGGCGGACGGGCTTGCGTTGCCTGAGTTCGGACAGGATCAGCTCTTCGATGCGCATGCCACATTCTAGATTCTGGACGCCAGGGTTACCATAAGCGGCTTATGGAATTGTTTGCTGCCTGTTTGGAGGCCCTGAACGAAGCCGACCCGGCGAGGAAATGCGCACTGGCGCAGTCGCTGTATGCGGCCTGGGGCGAGGGCCGCGTGGAAATCGACGAGGCGGCGCCGGTGCGGCCCATCGCCGAGCCCGGCCGGCCGGATAAGCCAATATTGGTGCCGCCGCTGGAGGTGCCGCGCCGCAAGATCACCAGCGCTATCGGACGCGCGGCGCTTTTGCACGCCATCTCGCATATCGAGTTCAACGCCATCAATCTCGCGCTGGATGCGGCCTACCGATTCAGAAACCTGCCGCGCGAGTTTTGCGGCGACTGGCTGCGGGTCGCCTCGGAGGAAGCCCTGCATTTCAGCCTGCTCGCCGAACACCTGCAAAGCCTTGGCCAGGCCTACGGCGACTTCCCCGCGCACAACGGCCTGTGGGAAATGGCAGTGAAGACCGCGCACGATGCGCTGGTGCGCATGGCCCTGGTGCCGCGCGTGCTGGAAGCAAGAGGGCTCGATGCCACACCCGCCATCGTCGGGAAATTCAGGTCGGTGAAAGATGCCCGCGCGGTGGAAATCCTCGCCATCATCGAGCGCGACGAAATCGGCCACGTCGCCATCGGCAGCCGCTGGTATCTGTATCTGTGCCGGCAGCGCGGGCTGGAGCCGCTCGCGACTTTCCGCAACTTGCTGAAGGAATACGACGC
>JAMCTV010000085.1:886-14680 GCA_023381235.1 Gammaproteobacteria bacterium | reverse complement strand
TTCGTCGCCGACATATGCCTGGAATTCCCCGGCCACATCATCGTCGGCCTCGACGCCAGGGACGGCAAGGTGGCGATTGAAGGCTGGTCCAAGCTCTCCAACCACGACGTGATAGACATCGCGCGGCGCTTCGAAAAGGACGGCATCGAAGCGATCATCTACACCGACATCGGGCGCGACGGCATGATGAAGGGCGTCAACATCGAGGCCACGGTTCAGCTTGCGCGCGCCATCACCATCCCGGTAATCGCCTCCGGCGGCATCACCGATCTGGATGATATCCGCGCGTTGTGCAAGGTTACACAGGACGGCATCATGGGCGCGGTGGTCGGACGTGCGATCTACGAAGGCACGCTGGACTTCGCCGCAGGCCAGAAGCTGGCCGATAAACTGTGTAAAAAACGAGGGTAGGGCCGAATTCATTCGGCCTGCAATTCATGGGTTTGGCCAAACGCATCATCCCCTGCCTGGACGTGGACAACGGGCGCGTCGTCAAAGGCGTGCGCTTTGTTGAACTGCGCGACGCGGGCGACCCGGTGGAGATCGCGCGCCGCTACGACGAGGCGGGGGCCGACGAACTCACCTTCCTCGACATCACCGCCAGCTCCGGCGAGCGCGACACCATGGTGCACGTGGTGGAGCAGGTCGCCGGCCAGGTGTTCATCCCGCTCACCGTGGGCGGCGGCGTGCGCACCCTGGGCGACGTGCGCCGTCTGCTCAACGCCGGCGCGGACAAGGTGTCCATCAACACCGCTGCGGTGCAGAATCCCGATTTCGTACGCGAGGCGAGCGGTAAATACGGCTCACAATGCATCGTGGTGGCGGTGGATGCCAGACAAATCTCCCCCCGCCCCCCTTTTACAAAGGAGGGGTCAAATGAGGTACCCTCCTTTTCCAAAGGGATCCAAAATGAAGTTTCCCCCTTTGAAAAAGGGGGGGTAGGGGGGATTTCGCGCTGGGAGGTCTACACTCACGGCGGCCGCAAGGCCACCGGGCTGGACGTGATCGCCTGGTGCAAGAAAATGGCCGACTACGGCGCAGGCGAAATCCTGCTCACCAGCATGGACCGCGACGGCACCAAGAGCGGGTTCGACCTCGCGCTCACGCGCGCCGTGAGCGAGGCGGTAAGCGTGCCGGTGATCGCCTCCGGCGGCGTGGGCAACCTAGACCATCTGGTCGCAGGCATTCTGGAAGGCAAGGCCGACGCCGTACTCGCCGCCAGCATCTTCCACTTCGGCGAGTATACTATCCCGCAGGCCAAAACCTATATGGCGCAGCGCGGCATCGAAATGAGGCTCACGTGAAGCAAGACTGGCTCAGTCAGGTGAAATGGGACGAGCAAGGGCTGGCGCCTGTCATCGCGCAAGAAACACACAGCGGCAAGGTGCTGACGCTGGCCTGGATGAACCGCGCGGCACTGCAACAGACGCAAGAAACCGGGCGTGCGATCTACTGGTCGCGTTCGCGCAACAGGCTGTGGCAGAAGGGCGAACAGTCCGGCCACGTCCAGATCGTGCGGGAAATCCGCCTCGACTGCGACGGCGACGCCATTTTATTGCTGGTCGAGCAGCAGGGCGGCATCGCCTGCCACACCGGGCGCGAGCGCTGCTTTTTCCACAAGCTGGAGGACGGGGAGTGGCGCGCGGTGGAACCGGTACTCAAAGACCCCGGCCTGATATATAATAAATAACTCCGTCTAACGGTCTTAACTATCGGGTTGTCCCCATGGACGATGTGCTGGCGCGCCTCGCGCAACTCCTGGAGCAGCGCAAATCCGCCGCGCCGGAGAGTTCGTATGTGGCGAGCCTGTATGCCAAGGGCGCGGATGCGATCCTGAAAAAGATCGGCGAGGAGGCGGCGGAGTTGTTGCTCGCCGCCAAGAACCGGGAGCCGGGCGCCATCGTGCACGAAACCGCCGATTTATGGTTTCACACCCTGGTGCTGCTGGCCGCCAAGGGCCTGAAGCCGGATGACGTGCTGCAGGAACTGGAGCGGCGTTTCGGCGTATCCGGTCACGAGGAAAAGGCGCAGCGGGCGCGCGGGTCATGACGGACTGCGTCTTTTGCAGCATCATCGCTGGCAAGATTCCGGGCCAGTTTGTGCATCAGGATGAGCAGGTGGTGGTGTTCAAGGACATCCACCCCAAGGCACGCGTGCATTTGCTGGTGGTGCCGCGCCTGCATGTGGAAAGTCTCGCTGAACTGACCGGGCAACATGATGGTCTGACTGCGCACATGATGCGTCTCCTGCCGCAGGTGGCGCGGGCACAGGGCCTTGACAATGGCTTTCGCACCGTCATCAACACCGGGCCGGGCGGCGGACAGGAAGTGCCGCACCTGCATATTCACTTGTTGGGCGGCGGACGGCTGCCGGGTTTTTAATCGTTTCAATTTGGAGAGAAGACATGATTAGCGTTCCACAATTACTGATTATCCTTGCCATCGTGCTGGTGCTGTTCGGCGCCAAGAAGTTGCGCAACATCGGCGCCGACCTGGGCGGCGCCATCAAGAACTTCCGCAGTTCCATGAAGGAAGGCGGCGAAGAGGGCAAGGCCGAGGATAAGGAAAAGATCGCCCAGCAGCCGGGCCAGGTCATCGAAGGCGAGGCCACGGTCAAGGAGAAGGAGAAGGTTTAACTGCCTTATCCGGCGCGTTCAATGTTCGACATCAACTTTCCCGAACTCGCGGTCGTCGGCATCATCGCGCTGCTCGTCATCGGCCCCAAGCGGCTGCCGGAGATGGCGCGCACCGCGGGGAAGTGGTTGGGCAAGGCGCGGCGCATGGTGGAGCGCTTCCGCGCCGACATGGACCGCGAATTCAAGACCGATGAACTGCGCAACCTTCTCACCCAGCAACAGGAAGAAATGCAGGAACTACGCAAGATCGTGCAGGAAACCCGCGGCACGCTGGATGACGCCGGGCAGCAACTGGAAAGTCTCGCCTCGCCCGGCGCCGCCCAACCCGCCACCCCCGCTCAGATAGCTCAACCCGGCGATAGCCCACCCCATGGCGGAGCCGCACCGCACCCCTGACGAGGAAGCACCCGCCGCACAGGAGCTCCCCTTGGTCGCCCATCTGCTGGAACTGCGCGACCGGCTGGTGAAGGTGATCCTCTCGGTGCTGGTGGTGTTTCTTGGCCTGTTCTGGTTCCGCAATGAGCTCTACACCATGCTGGCTGAGCCGCTGCTCGCTCATCTGCCGGCGGGCTCCAGCATGATCGCCACCGAGGTGGCCTCCACCTTTATCGCACCGGTCAAGCTGGCGCTGTGGCTTTCGATATTCATCGCCATCCCGGTCATCCTGTATCACCTGTGGGCCTTTGTCGCGCCCGGTTTATACAAAAACGAACGGCGCATGGTCCTGCCGCTGGTGGTATCCAGCACGCTGCTGTTCTTCGCCGGCGCGGCATTCGCCTATTTCCTGGTATTCCCGCTGATATTCAAGTTCTTCACCCTCACCGCGCCGGAAGGTGTCGCGGTAATGACCGACATCACCAAATATCTGGATTTTGTGCTGAACCTGTTCTTCGCCTTCGGTCTGGCGTTTGAAACGCCGGTGCTGGTGGTGTTGCTGGTGTGGGCCGGTATCGTCACGCCGCAGGCGCTGGCCGAGAAGCGGCGTTACATCATTGTGCTCGCGTTCATCATCGCCATGCTGCTCACGCCGCCGGATGTAACATCGCAGTTCCTGCTGGCGATACCGCTGTGCCTGTTGTTCGAAGTGGGACTGCTGGTATCGCGCCTGTATGTGCGTCCCCAACAGGCGGAAGAAGAAGTGGAGGATTTTTCCAGCCCGGAAGGCGGCTCCTCCATAGCGCAGCGTAGTTTTACCACCCCGCAAGGAACCGAGCCGGTCGGCGCGGGCAACTCAAACCCGACTGATACCAAGGATTAGCAGCAGGGCAGGCCGAATAAATTCGGCCCTACAAGCATCAATTAGGCGCGGGACGCTCGCCCACCTTGGCGGAAAGCGTAAATGCCGCGCCGTTGCGCTGCCCCTGTAACTCCACGCGCGCGCCCGGCGTGAATCCGGCCACCAGGGTCATGAAGGCGCGCGGCTCATCCACGGCCCGGCCGTTGACCGCGTTAACCACGTCGCCCGGCTGCAACCCGGCCTTATCTGCCGGGCCATCAGGCACGATACCCGCCACGATGATGCCGCGCGCGGCAGACAGCTTGAACGACTCGGCCAGTTCCGGCGTAATCGCCTGCGCCTCCACGCCCAGCCAGCCGCGTATGGCGCGCCCGTGCTCGATGATCTGGCGCATCACCCCATTGGCGATGCTGACCGGGATCGCAAAGCCGATGCCGAGCGAACCGCCGCTGCGCGAATAGATGGCGCTGTTGATCCCGACCAGTTGCCCGTGCGCGTTGATGAGCGCCCCGCCTGAGTTGCCCGGGTTGATCGCGGCGTCGGTCTGGATGAAATTTTCAAAGGTGTTAATGCCGAGGTGATTGCGCCCGGTGGCGCTCACAATGCCGAGTGTCACGGTCTGTCCTACGCCGAACGGGTCGCCGATAGCCAGCACCACGTCGCCCACGCGCAGTTGCTCGGAATTGCCGAATGTGATGACCGGCACCTTATCCAGGTCAATCTTGAGCACCGCGATATCGCTTTCCGGATCGCTGCCCACCACGCTCGCCCGCGCGCTGCGCCCATCGCTCAACGTCACCTGTATCTCATCCGCCTCGGCGATCACATGATGATTGGTCAGCACATAGCCGTCGTTGCTCACGATCACGCCCGATCCGAGGCTCGACTCGAGCTGACGGCGCGGCGCCATCAGCGGATTATCCCGGAAGAAGCGCTGCATGAACGGATCATCAAAAAAGGGGTTGCGCTGGATCACCAGCTTGCTGGTGTTGATATTCACCACCGCGGGGGCCGCCCGCTCCACTGCGCCGGCGTAAGACGCCGGGCCGGTCGCGGCAGGCAGTGGAGCCGCAACCTGCGTTTGCGGCTCACCCGGCTTGTGCAGCAGATCGGGCCACAGGTAGAGCACGATGAAGGCCGCCGCCAAGCCCGCTATGGCGGCCTTGACCAGGAAGGAAAGGAGTTTTTTGAGCTGCATGGCGCTGGTTAATACTAGCTTAATACTAACACGCCTTACGGCGCGAGCGGGGCTGTGCCCGCCGGGCGCGGCGGGGCACGTTGTTGTTTGTGCCGGCTGTTTTAAAGCAGCGCTAAGCGCGCACCAGGCCGTAGCGCCTGAGCGACCAGCGCACGGCGAAGAAGGCAACCGCGGCGATGACCAGCGTCACCGCCACATCGAAGATCGCGGTCATCGGCAGATGATAGAACTCCGGACTCACCGAACCGGAAATCCAGGTGTAACGCTCAATCCAGCTGCCGATGACTATCCCGGCGCCAACGGTGGTAATCACCGGAATGCTGTGGCGGTTGGTGGTGAACAAAAAGGTGGCGAACGGGATCATGAATTTGAGCGGGAAGAAGGTCCACCACAATACGGCATAGCCGCCGCCCTGCTCCATGCCGGCGTAAGGCATGCCGCCGTACATCATGTTGAAGAAGCGCAGCGTGTCGCCCGGCAGACGCCCGTACCAGAAGATCAGGAACTGGGTGAAAAACAGATAGGTCCACAGGATGGTGAACGCGAACATCATCTGCGCCAGATAGTTGAACACGTGTTCCGGGACTGGCTTGGCGAGCTTGCCTGAGCGGTGCAGGAAAAACAGAAACACCGTGAAGAAGCCCAGGAACATATGGAAATTGCTCACAAAGTGATAGGCGCCGTAGCTCGCGCTGTGCCAGAGCGGCATCATGGTCATCTCGAAGTCCCACGCCACCAGGGTCGCGTATGGCACATAGGCGAAGGGAATGAGCAGCGCGATATTGCGAAGGCGGCGCTGCGCCGCATAGGACGAGTCTATCTCGCTTTGATACTGGTATTTGATGAACAACCCGAACAAGCCGGCCACGATCAGGAAGGCGATGATCTGGCGCGCCACCAGGAAGGTGTAATTGTGCCAGCCTGGCAGGTGAGCCCCGCCTTCCTCCGCGTGTTTCAGCCACTGGAAGGTGTGCTCGCCGTTAAACAGCAGGATCAGCAGCAGCACAAAGGCGATGGGGAACAACACGGCGAGCGACACCGCCAGCTTGCGCACGTAAAAGCGCCACTGCGCGTTCGCCATGTGCAGCAGCGAGCACAGCAGGACGCCGCACACCGCGAGGTAGAGTATCACCAGAAAATCGGTGGTTAAAACGGACCAACTGCCAAAGTTTTCCATGATAATTCCTCTGTCTTATTTCACCTGCGCCTGCTGCGCAGCCGCGGCGTCTTTAACCAGGCCGTGCTTGACGTAATTCACCACGTGCCAGCGCTCCTCCACGCTCAAGTCATTGGAGCCTGTCTGCCCCTCGCGTTTCTGCGGCACGCCGTAGGCGGGCATGATGGCGCTGCCGAAAGTGATGGTGCCGAACACCCAGCCCTCGGTAAGCTGCTTTTGCACATAGTCATCAATCAGCGGGATGGCGCCGATCTTTTCCGTCACCGGCGAGTCGGCCTGGCCGGTGAGCCCGTGGCACGCCGCGCAGTAGATGCGGAACAGGGCGTGGCCCTTATACAGCGACTCGTCACTGACCGGTATCGGATTGGCGAGGCTCTTGGTTTCCTCGCGGCTGTTGTACTCCGTGGGGATGCCCTGCACCGGCACCGAGTGCCTGGGGAACGGCTTGGGCACGCCCTCCTGCGGCTTCACGCTGGGCTGGTTCATCATGTCCTGTGACCACGGCCAGGCCCACACCAGCGCCGGGGTGAGCGCACAGGTGAGCAATGCGGCGGATACGATACGACGCGTGTTCATTTGTTTGCCTCTTCCCTGATTTCCAATGCCTTGTGGGCGCGGAACAGGCTCTTGGCCGGTTCCACCTGATTTTGTTCCAGCTCCAGTATGATGCCGATCTGATCCAAGCTCACCTTTTCGCTGTACAGCGAACCGGGTTTGGACGGCAGGCGCGAACCCGCCAGAAATCCGAGCAGGGTGAACAGCACGCTGCCCAGGATCATCATTTCATAATTCAGCACGAAGTTGGACACCAGCGTCACCACCGCCTTCCCGCCCTGCGGCTGCACCAGAAAGGTAGCCTGCGCGGAGGAAATCCACAGCCAGCTTCCGATCAACCCGAACAGGCCGCCGAACATGGTGAAGAACTGCACATACACCGGGCGGTCGCCCAGCGCCTCTTCAACCTCCGGGTGCTCGATGGGCGAGATCAGGGTCACGTCATCCACCGACACACCGCGCACCTTATCTGCGCGGATGTCGTAAATCGCGTTGGTCGCCTCGTCGAAGTTGCTGAACAAGCCCAGGATGCGATGGGTCTTCTTCATGGGTTGCCCTCCTTTTTCATGCTGGGGCTGTGGGCCGGTTGCGCCCCGCCCGCGTGGCCGTGCACAGCGCCGTGTGCCACGCCCTTCTCGCGCGCCAGCTTGCGGTGATACACCATTTCCTTCACCTCATACATCGAAACCGACGGGAAGATTTTCACGAACACCAGGAACAGCAGGCCGAACCAGCCGAAGCTGCCGAGCACGATGGCCCAGGAGGTGATCGTGGGCCACATCACGCCCCAAGCCCAGGGATAGAACGACTCCGACAGCGTGGGTGACACAATCATCCAGCGCTCCAGCCACATGCCGACGTTGAGCAGGATGGACACCGCCATCATGGCGGGGATGTGGCGGCGCAGCTTCTGGAACGCGAGCGTAAACGGCAGCACCGAGCCGAAGAACATCATGCTCCAGAACGCGGGCGCGTAGGCGCCGGTCATCTTGCCCCACAGCACCTCCTTGGCGTACACGTCATGCCCGTACCACACCGAGGCGAACTCGACCAGGTTGAGGTAAGTCCACATCATGGCGATGGCGAAGGTAAGCTTGCAGATCTTCTCCAGTATCGCCAGCGTCATGTACTCCTCCCAGCGGAAGTAGTAGCGCAGCAGGATGAACAGCGTGATGATCGCCGCGCAGCCGGAATACAGCGCGCCGGCCACGAAGTAAGGCGGGAACGTGGTCACATGCCAGCCTGGCATGATGGACATGGCGAAGTCGGACGACACGATGGAATGCACCGACACCGCGAGCGGAATCAGGAAGATCGCCATCAGCATGTAGGCCTTGCGGAACACGCGCCACTGCCGGTCGTCACCGCGCCAGCCGAGCGACAGCGTACTGTACAGCCGCTTGCGCCAGCCGGTGGTGTTGTCGCGCGCAATGGCCAGGTCGGGCAGCATGCCGACGTACAGGAACAGCGCCGACGAGGTGAGGTAGGTCATGATGGCGAAGCCGTCCCACGACAGCGGCGAGCGGAAATTGGGCCAGGTGCCGCGCGACGGGATGTAGGGTATGACCCAGTAAAAATTCCATAATCTGCCCAGGTGGATCACCGGGAACAAGAGTGCGGTCATGAGCGAGAAGGTGGTCATGGCCTCGGCGAAGCGGTAAATCGGCTTGCGCCAGTCGGCGTGCACGATGTGCAGGATCGCCGACAGCAGCGTGCCGGAGTGGCTCATGCCGATCCAGAAAATGAAGGTGGCGATGTACAGGTTCCACATGTGCGGGTGGTTCTTGGACATGCCCATGCCTTGCTGGTACTGAATCACCTCGGCGGTAAAGCCGATGGCGAGCAGGATCAGGCAGACGATGATGGAATACCAATAGCCGCGGCGCGGATTCTCCAGGCTCTTCAGGATATCCTTGTTGATCTGCGCCCAGGCAAGATCGTCGCGGATGTCTTTGTCGTGGTGTAGTGCGTTTTGGTTCATGGCGCGCTCCCTTAAGCCAGCTCTTCGCGCACGCGTTCGAGATACATCACCGACGGATCGGTGTTGAGCTCCTCCAGCACGCGGTAGCCGCGCAGTTCCGGGTGCTCTTTATGCTGTTCCTGCACCGGGCGGCCTTTGTCATCGTGGCGCGCGACCTCGTGCCTGGCCCACAGCTTGGTCACGGCGCTGTCCTGATCCATCAGGTCGCCGAAGGTGATGGCGCTGGCCGGACAGGCCTGGGCGCAGGCGGTGGTGAACTCGCCGTCCCTGACCTTGCGGTTTTCCATCTTGGCCTGGTCCTTGGCCACGCGGATGCGCTGCACGCAGAAGGTGCACTTTTCCATCACGCCCTTGTCGCGCACGGTGAGATCGGGGTTGAGCTGGAGGTTCAACGGCTCCGGCCAGGAGGACTCGTAATACGACCAGAAATTGAAATAGCGCACGCGGTACGGACAGTTGTTGTTGCAATAGCGCGAGCCGATGCAGCGGTTGTACACCTGCGCGTTGAGGCCGTCCGGCGTATGGTACGTCGCCACCACCGGGCACACCGGCTCGCACGGCGCGGCGCC
Organism: Gammaproteobacteria bacterium; assembly: GCA_023381235.1. Classification (GTDB taxonomy): domain Bacteria; phylum Pseudomonadota; class Gammaproteobacteria; order SURF-13; family SURF-13; genus SURF-13. Next base: position 5,328 of record JAMCTV010000085.1, on the reverse strand, counting down.
GCACTGCTGGCACAGCATGGGCAGGAAGCTCGCGCCCTGCTCCGGGTGCTGCTGCTCGGCGTAATTCTCGTCCCAGTAGCGCTCGACGCGCATCCAGTGCATGAAGTGACCCTTGGCGAAGCGCTCCTTGCCCACCACGGCGAGATTGTTTTCCGCATAGCACGCGGTGGAGCAGGCGTTGCAGCCGATGCACGCGTTCAGGTCTATGGTCATGCCCCAGCGATGTTCGTAGTGCTGGAAGCCGCCCTCCTCGATGCCCTGGCGGTAGCGCGACCAATCGGTGACTAAATTTTTCAGCGACATGAGATCAGACTCCTTCGGTGCGGCGGAACTGCTCGGCGGAGATGGTCGCCGCCAGTTTGCGTCCGCGTTGCGAGATATTGTCACGCCCGGCCTTGACCAGCATCTGCCGCTCGCCGGTGGGCGTGGCCTTGACGCGCGTGCCGTACAGCGCGAGTTCGCCGGTTTTGGCGTCGGTCACGGGGTTCAAAATCCTGAGCGGATTTGCGCCGCGGTTTCTGGCGTAGCGGCCGTAGTCGTCATGGCCCTGCCCCATGGGCACGGCGATGGCGTCCGGATGCACGCCTTTATGGATAAAGGCCTTGACCTTGATCGCGCCCTGTTCGGAGGCGATCTCCAGCACGTCGCCTTCTTCCACGCCGAGCCTGGCGGCGGTCGCGGGGTGAATCTCGGCCCAGGAATCCCACACCACCTTGGTGATCTGATCCGGGGCTTCCTGTATCCAGGGCAGATTGGCGTGACGTCCGTCCCAGAACGACAGGCGCGGCGAGGGGATGAGCGTGAGCGGATAATCGCCGCCCGTTGCAGGTGCAGAAAGGTTAAATCCGCTCAAGGGTTTGGCCTGCAATGCGCCGCTCTTTACTTCCACTTTGAGCTGACCCTTTTGCAGCACCGACTGCCAGAACGCCTCGTCCGATTGCCCGGCGCTGCGGTATTGCGCCGGCAGGCTGGTCACGGCCTGTTTCAGATAACCGTAATAATTGTTCCAGGCGCCGTATTTGCCCGCGTCGCGCGCCTTGAGCAGCGTGAGCAGCGCATCGCCCAGGCCCGGCGTTCCGGGATACAGCGTTTCCATCAACGGCTGCTGCAAGCCGATTACCCCGTCGGGCTGATAGGCAGGCGCGTGCGTGCCCCAGTCCTCCAGATACGAGGCGACGGGCATGATGAGGTCGCACTGCGCGGCGGTCTCGTCCGGGAATTGGGTGAAGGCGACCTTGAACGGAATGTTCTTGAGACGGTCGGCCAGATTGAGCGCAGCGGGCGCGGTAAACACCGGATTCACACCGTAGAAAAACACCACGTCGTGCGCCTTGTTATGAGCCGCGTCGGCGAAGGCGATGAGGTCGCGCGTGTTGCCGCTCTTGGCGGCAAGCTGCGGGAAGGGAAATTCGCCGCCGGAAGTGATGGTTTGCCCTACGTTGCCGAGCATCACGTTGAGCAGCATGATGGCGGCGGTGGTTTCATACCCCTGCGCCTGACCCTGCGCAGTGTAGCCGGGCAATACCAGACTGGGCGCGTGCTTGCGCAGCAACTCGGCCAACTGCGTGATGCGCGCCTCGGACACGCCGGTGATCCCGGCGACCTTGCTCGGCGCGTAATCGCCGATCACGCCCTGCAGGGCGTCCGGCGCGGCGACGCCGTTTTGCGCCAGCATATAGGCCAGTCCCAGGGCGAGCGCGCCTTCGGTGCCGGGGCGGATGGCCAGCCACAGGTCGGCGTTGGCGCCGGTGAGCGACATGGCGGGCTCGACTTGAATCAGAATGCCGCGCGGGGCTTTGCGGAACTGCGCGTATTCGGTGGAGAAGTGCACCGGAGAGAGCCAGGTGCCGAGGAAATCCGCACCGAACGAGAGCGCCAGCTTAGCCTTGGAGAGATGCAGGCGCGGCATGGCCTCGCCGAATAAATCCTTGTTCACCGCCTGCCACACCGCGGGCGTAATCACCTCGTGGCCGTAGTGCTTGCCGTTCACGGCCTCGATGTGCGCCGCCATGAGCGCCGCCTGATGTCCGCTCAGCGTGCCGGTCACCCAAGCCAGACGCCCCGCGCCGAGATTGGCCGCGGCGCCGGTTTTTTCTTCAATCAGCTTCCACGCCTCATCCCAGGTAATGTCCACCAGCGCGCCGTCCCGGCGCAGCTTGGGGCTGGTGTAGCGATCCGGGTTGTAATGATTCTGCACCCCGGCCTGGCCCATCTGGCACAGCTTGCCGTGATTGATGGGTGAGTCGGGATTGCCTTCCAGCTTGAGCACGCGCCCCTCGCGCACCCGGCCATGGATGCCGCAGCCCGCCGCGCACTGGGCACAGGTGGAGGCATACCACACGCCGACGCCGGGAATGGCGTACTCTTCGGGCGACAGATAGGCGACGACTTCTTCCTTGCCTTCTTCCAGAGTGACAGTGGTAGGCAGGTCGCAGCCCGCGAGCGTCGCACCCGCCGTGCCCCAGCCCATCAATTGCAGAAATTCCCTGCGTTTCAGTTTCAAGTTAATCATGGTGAGTTCCATCGCTTAGCCCTGGTAACGCAGCCAAGGTTATTTATGACACTTCCAGCAATCGCCGGGGCCGCCGTTCTTCTCGTGACACGACACGCACCAGCCCATGGTCATGGGCTTGTCTTTCCTGGCCACGGTCTTGGCGCGCATATCGCCGTGGCACATCGCGCACACCGGCGCCACGGTGTCCACCGACAGGTTGTTCATGACTTCGGGGTTATCGAAGATAAAACGCTTCAGGTGTCTTTCGTGCGTGAAGTGCACGAAGTCCGGCACGTCATGCACCTTGAGCCAGGGGATGGGCTGCTTGTTGGTCCAGTATTCGGTGAGCTTCTGAATGCGCGGCTTGTCGGTGGCGATGACGCTGTGACAACCCATGCACTTGCTGGTAGGAGGAATGCCGGCAACCTTGCTTTGCCGCGCGTAAGTATGACAGTACAGGCAGTTGATCTTGTTGACCGCGGTGTGGATGTCGTGCGGGAACTCAATCGGCTGCTGCACATCCAAGCCTTTGTAGCTCCCTTGCGGCGCGATAGGATACTGCATGCTCACCGGCTCCGCGGCCGAGGCCGTGTTCAGCACGCCCGCCATGCACAATGCGGCTGCCAACCATCCATAACGGCCGGCGCGCGTCCGGCTTGTACCTATCAGTTGCATTGAATCGTTCTCCTCGTCGCAACGTCCAAACGGCGCATCCGCATGGAATGCGTCCGTGACGACAGACCTCGAGTGTGTACCCTAATTTAAAGTTTGAACGCCAGGATTGAAGCTATTGATGACTACTCAAACCCGACCTGCCTGTCTGAATCTAAACAGCCGTTCCCCAAATTTCCGATGGCGAAAAACGTCAAGTCTAGGACGTGATTTTTATGCTGTCAACGCCCAGACCGTTAAAAAACCCACAATCAAGGAACGGTATTAATAGGGAGGAAGGCGGAAAAGGCGCAATTGTTTGGACAGGGCGCATCGGTTTGGGTCAAAATGCGGCATAATGGCCCTCAACAAAAATTGAGCCCATAAAAATCAACCACTAAGGTTGGGGAGCAAGACATGATATCCACGGACAGACGGTCGGGCATGGTGTTGTATTCGGGGCACGTTTGTCCGTTCAGTCACCGCACGCGCCTGGTGCTGGCCGAAAAAAACGTGGAGGTGGATATCGTGCTGGTGGACCCGCAGCATCCGCCGCGCGAACTCACCGAGATCAACCCTTACCGCAGTGTGCCGACCTTCGCCGACCGCGACGTGGTGTTGTACGAGTCGCGCATCATCGCGGAATACCTGGATGAGCGCTATCCCCATCCGCCCCTGATGCCGGTGGATCCGATGGCGCGCGCGCGGGCGCGCCTGCTGATGTTCCGCATCGAACGCGACTGGTACAGCCTGATTGAAGAGATCGAACACGGCAGGGAGAAGCAGGCGGCAAAGCCGCGCAAGACGTTAAGCGACAGCCTGATCGCCAGCGTGCCGCTGTTCGCGCAAAAGCGCTATTTCATGAGCGAGGAATTTTCCCTGGTGGATTGCAGCTTGGCCCCGCTGCTGTGGCGCCTGCCGCACGCCGGCATCCATCTCCCGGCGCAGGCGCGCCCTATCGTCAAATACGCCGAACGCCTGTTTGCGCGCCACGCGTTTCAGGCCAGCCTGACTGCGGCCGAGCGCGCCATCGGGGGGCAATGACGGATGGGCGGCGCCATATGAACAGCCCCTCCCGCAGCGCACCGATGACATCGAGCCGGCCTTATCTGCTGCGCGCCCTCTACGACTGGATCAGCGACAACGGACTGACTCCGCACATCCTGGTAAACGCCGCCGAGAGCGGCGTGCAGGTTCCGCAGCAGCATGTGCAGGATGGCAAGATTGTGCTGAACGTGAGCGAGCAGGCCGCGCAGCGGCTGCACATCGGCAATGAACGGGTTGAGCTCGGTGAGTT
>JAMCTV010000085.1:0-876 GCA_023381235.1 Gammaproteobacteria bacterium | reverse complement strand
GCGCGAAAACGGGCAGGGCATGGTGTTCAACGAAGAAGCCGGCGCACCCCCACCCACCGGCCCGGAAAAACCCGATACCAAGCCGGGCAAACCGAAACCCAAACTTAAACTGGTGTAGGTGCGAATTTATTCGCACGGCGCCAAGGCCGAATGAATTCGGCCCTACGCCTCCACGTACTTGTATCTGCTTTATTCTTCCGCGTACTCAAAGATGCGCACCACGCGCTGCACGCCGGAGGTGGTGCGCGCGGCCTCGGTGGCGATCTCCGCCTCGGCGCGCGTCACCAGGCCCAGCAGATACACCACGCCGTTTTCCGTAACCACCTTGACGCGCGTGAGATCGAAATCCTTGATGCCCACCATGGCGGCCTTGACCTTGCCGGTGAGGATCGTGTCGGCGCTGCGCGAGGTGAACGAGCTTGGCGCGGCGAGCGTGATCTCGTTGTGTACGCGCCGCACCTTTTCGTTGCCGCGCACGATCTCCGCGGCGCGTTTTTTCAATTCTTCCGTTGGCGCCTCTCCGGTGAGCAGCGCCACCTTGTTGTAGCTGGTGACATTGATGTGCGCCTGCTTATACAGTTCCTTGTCGGCGTGCAGGTCGCCAAGCGCCTGGAACTCGATGGTCTGATCGTCAATCACCGTGCCCGCCGAGCGCCGGTCATGCACCACCGCGGCCCCCGTCGCCGCGGCGCCGCCTACCACCACGGGCGCGCAACCGGCGGCGAACCAGAGCGGCGCCAGGCACAACATCAATAGAATTCTGTTTGGGTACATGACGGTTAACCTCCTGCGTTAAATGGACCTTCCGGTTTACCCGGAGGCGCCTAACAAATGATAGTCAATCAAATCACACAGGCAGTGAATGGCGAGCGCCCC
>JAMCTV010000084.1 GCA_023381235.1 Gammaproteobacteria bacterium | reverse complement strand
GGCGTGGCCGAACTCTATGGCGTGTCAGAAGGGGTAAAACCACACCACCGCGACAATGGCATGGACCAGCGCCAGGGTGGCGCTGACTCCGGCGCATACCATGTGCGCCACAAACACCGGCTTGTTGTACAGCGCCATGGCGACGCCCAGCCCCACCGTGGTGAAAATACTGACGAGCAGGGCGATACCCATCAGAAACAGTATGCGTTGCTTCCGCCTGGTATCGGCTTCGATTTTCGATTTATCGTCCTGCTGGGCTTGTTGCTCGCGTTCCGCAAACTGCTGCATTACGTTCTCGCCTTGCTGTACGGCGCTGTTCATCGTTTCCGCTTGAGCCGTGAACGGAAGCGTCAGCAAGCTTAACGCCAACAGGATGGCGCGAGCGCTCATGGCTTGTCGCCCTTTGCGTCCTGACCGGGCGCTTTCCCGCGTTTGGCATGGCGCCAGTACAGCCAGGCGGCGACTGCCAGCGGCAGCAGTACGCCGGGCAGCAGAAACAGAAAGATGTACCACACGGTATCGAGCGTGACGTGCAGATAACGGTAACTGTCCGCGGCCCCGGCGTTGCAGGCAAACGCGAACAGCGACAGCGCGGCGGTCAAGTATTTTGAATTCATGCCTTACTTCACATCCTGCGCGCAGCGGAAGCCGAAAAAGTCCGAGGCGTATTGCGGCAGCGAGTAGTTACGGTGATAGCTGGAAGTAGAGAACGGGTCGCTCTTCCACGAGCCCCCGCGCATCACTTTGTAACGCTCTCCGGTAAAGGCCAAATCCACCACCTTCAGGCTGCGGTCTTCAGTCGAGGCGGCCACGCCGCGCTTGGCCATGAAAAATTCCGCGGGAGCGCTGCTGCCCTCATAGGGCAGGAAATCGTCCGCTGTCCACTGGCTCACGTTGCCCGCCATATCCATCACCCCGTACGGACTTGCGCCTTGTGGAAAGGCAGTGACCTCCGTGGTAGAGCCGACATTGTAATAGGTATTAAGTCGGCTTGCGTCCATGGCGCTGCCCCACGGCCAGCGCCGCCCGTCCGCACCGCGCGCGGCCTTTTCCCACTCCGCCTCCGTGGGCAGGCGTTTATCCGCCCATTGCGCGTAGCGTTGCGCGTTATGCCACGACACCATCGTCACCGGGTGCAATTCCTTGCCCTTGGGTATCTTGCCTCCCGTCCAGTTTTCCGGTGGAGGATACCCGGTCGCCGTGACAAAACGCGCGTATTGGGCGTTGGTCACGGGATATTTGTCTATACGATAGGCCGGCAAGGCCACGCGGTGCTCAGGCTGGTTTTGCACGTCGGCGCGCTCATTGCTGGTGCCCATGACAAACGGCCCGGCGGGGATTTCGATCATGGCGTTGATCTCCCCCCACTGTGCAGGCGTAAGCAGCGCCTCGGCCTCCTCCGGCGAATACAGACCCATCACCACCCTGACCTCGCCGGCCCTGCGCACCGCTTCCTCGCCCGCGGCGCGGATGCGCGACTTCTCCTCCCTGAGGTCGTACGTGGCCTTGCCGCGCATCTCCGCCAGGCGGTTGGCGCCGAGCTTTACCACGTGGATGCTCCCGCCTATCATGGCCAGCGCCACGCAGGTTATCAGCGTGGCGGCGAGATAGCGCTTGCGCTTCTGACGCTCCGCGTCGCTTAACGGTTGGGCAGGTTTGACTGACTTCATGGTGACGCCGACGCGCGCTGCATTACTGGCGGTAGGATTTTCCCGTCAACTTTTCGTATTCCGCCTTGCGCGTCTCTTGCAGATACCAGTCCTGCACCTTGAGGCTCGCCATATAGGCCGCAAGCGTGCGCCGTTCCTGTTCGTTGAGATGCGCATAGGATGGCATGCGGTACTGCGGCTTCAACCGGCTGGGCAGTATAGTCTGCGGGTCGGCGGAGGAAAAATAATCGTAAAACCACTGCTCGCCGCGCAGCGAGCCGATGCCGTCCAGGGCGGGAGCCGGCACGGATTCAAACATATTACGCACCGTCCACAACGTATGGCAGCTCTTGCATTCCAGCTTGCGATATAAATCGGAACCGGCGCGCGCAAGCTCAGGGGACGCGGTACTGTAGAAAGGTATGCCGGGATCAGCCTCCTTTTTTGTGCCCGACTGCCACAGGCCTTTAGCGAACGCAAACAGCGCGACCGCTCCAATCAGCCCCAGCACCCATTTTTCTCCCTGGCGCACGCGCTAACCATGGCCTTCACGGCTGCTCAGCTCTTCCCGGCGATTGATCTGCCGGGCGATCACCTCGCGGCTCTTGGCATACTCGGCCGGATCCATTCTGTCCTGGTCCGCTTCCGTGAACATCACGTACTTGATGTCCTCGTCAAACTGCTCGTTGCGCATCGCCCAGCGGATGCCAAACGCCACCGCGATCAGAATCAGCGCGCCCACCACCAGCCATAAATAAATCGTCCAGCCGTCCACCAATAAATCTGCGTTCATACTCATTCTCCTAACAGTTTACCGCTGTGAGGCCATCCCTGGCGATGCTTCAGTTTACTAAAAAGGCTCCGTCCCAGCCTTCCATGGCTGGGCATTCGCCGCTTTGCGGCTCACCCTCCTAAATCAGATAGCCGCCCAGTAACTGCAACACGGCAAACACCACCGCCACCACTATGCCCAGAAATATCCAGGCAAACATCCACTTTTCCCCCCGCTTCAATCCTTTGACATTTTTTCCCGCCATAAATCCCGCCACGATGGAAGAAAAAAATATAATGGCAAGCAGCATGAAGAAAAATATCCCCATGCTGAATTGCTGGCTGTACAGGCTGTCCACGCCGCGGTCTTCGCGCAGCGGGTTTTCCGTCTCTACCACAACCATGTTGTGAGACGCGTTCTCGGCGGTATGGGAACTTGTATCAGGCATGACATCACTTGGAAGACGGGGGCACCCCGTAAAGCACAATGCCGCTGTTAAGCGGCATTGTGCTGGGCCAGACTTGGCGCAGATTACTGCTTTTTCTTCTTGTACAGGTTCGGCGCGTAACGGTCCACAATGAAGCTGTACAACACCGGCACAATCAGGGCGACCAGCGTCACCCCGGCCAGCACCAATGGGGGGTTGTCCAAGTCTATCATGCTACTCTCCTCTGTCCGCTGAGCTCGGCCATTTCAGCGTCGCTCAGGATGCGTTCGTTGCCGTGACGCGGTTGCACCGTGTAAGGCGGCAAGCGCTTCACTACGATCATTACCGCAAGGCAGAAATAAATCACATAAAAGATGTCTATGGTGTAGCCTTGATCCCACCAAGGCTGTTGGCGCACCTGGGTGCCGTCGGCGCGCAGGTTGCCTTCAAAATTGGCCAGCACGATCTTGTCGCCCACCACGGTGTAGTCATCCAGCACCACATCCTGGGTTTTCAACGCCTCGATCTGAGGGCGCAGCACGCGCAGGTCATCCATGGTGATGGGGTGGTTGATGTGCGGAGTGGCGTACTTGGAGCCGGTTTCCTTGGCTTTCTGCACCATGTAGCTCATCTTCTCTTCATCGGTGGCGAGCCCCTGCACCTCAGGGCTATCCATCATTGCCACGAACTCCTCGTAGATCGCCGCGGTCGGGCGTTGGCCCCACAGCGGGAAGGTGATGAGGAATGCGGAAACAATGGTGAGCACCAGCAGGTACACCACGGGCTGCGGCAACCGGTTGTTGTTCTCGGTGATGCCGCCCAGACTCTCGGCTTCCCATATCTCCATGGCGACCTTGTTACTGGCGTCGTCGGTCAGGGTGCGTAATGGATTATCAAATCTCCAGGCCATGATCGTTCTCCTACTTCAGGTTCAAGACGAAATCTATCAGATAGCGCGCTTCGCTGTCAGGCGCGGGAACCGGCACCTCAGGCGGGGCAACGCGTTCGCCGCGACGGTATTTCAGATACTCCTTGCGCCAGGCATTGTAATCAATCTCATTGCCATTGGCGTCCACCTTGCCCCACAGGTAGTCGAAGCGCGGCATAATGGAGTGCGGCTGCACCAGGCGCGGATTGAAGAAGTGCATCATCATCCACTCCTTGGAGGAGTTGCGCGCACCCACGTGCAGCAGGTCAGGCGCCTTGCGGTCGGAACCGAACGCGGTCGGAGACTCGCCGTTGAAGTCGCCCAGATAGGGCGGGGCGCCGAAATACTGGAAGTCCTGCGTCTGCTCTGGCAGCAGGGTATGACACCACCAGCAGCCCTCGCGCACGAAAATCACCTTGCCCGACCCCGCATGGCTGACATTGGCGTCGCCGACTGCGGTCAGCACCGCATCCGGGCTCCAGCCGCGCGTGGCGGTGGCGTTTTCGATATAAGGATATTCGGCGCCATTGTAGGCGCCGTGCTGCACCAGAAACACAGCGCCTTGATCCTCGCTCGCCTCATTGATCCTGCCCTGCTCCACGCTGAGGTCGTCGGTACCCTCACCCAATACGGCGGGATGCAATATACCGCTCGGAAACGGCATATTGGGCAGGAACACATAAGCCGTTACCGGCTCCATGCCTGCGCCGCTGACCGGGTCATTCTTCAGCGTCACCTTGCGCGGCGCGGCTCCGCCGGTAAGGAGCGGATCGCTGAAGCTGAAGCCGCTGTTAAAGCCGTAGGTCAACTCCTTGTCCAAGGCCAGCGCGGTCGAGCCCACGGAAATGATGTTGAAGCTCGGCGCCACCAGCGTGATGAACATGGACATGCTGAGCGCCACACCGAACATCACGGCGCCGATTTTGTATTCTCTAAAGGCCACGTCTGAATACTCCTATGAAAAATAGTTATTTTTAACGTTCGTAGGCCAGTTCGTGCACCATGCGACCCTGCGGCACCACGGTACCCTCGCGCGCCGTCATGTACATGTTGTACAGCCACACGCAGTTGCCCAGGAATACCAGGGTCCCGCCGAACCAGCGCGCGATCATGTACGGATGCTCGGCGATCACGATGTCAATGTAAGGCACCTCGTAAATCTTGCCCGCGCCCTGGATCAGGCCCGCAATGGTCATCGAGATCCAGTAGATCGAGAAGCCGATGAGCAGCATCCAGAAGTGGAAGTTGGCCAGCGCCAGTGAGTACAGCTTGCGCTTCATGATCATCTGCAGGCCGTAGTACACCGCAGCCACCTCAATGAAGGTGGAGAAGCCCAGCAACGCCAGATGCGCGTGCGCCACGATCCAGCCGGTGCCGTGGATGTACCAGTTGATGGAGCGCGTCTGCTGGAAGCCGCCCTGCATGTTCAAGGGGATGGCGAGCAGCACGCCGGTCACGGTGAAGCGCACTTCGATGTTCTCCACGAACATGTTCCACTTGCCCTGCAGGGTGAGCAGGATGTTGGACACGAAGGCGATCGCCGGCACCAGGATCAGCACGCCTTCCACCGAGGCGAACGACTTCAGCCACTCCGGCAACGGCGCGGACATCAGGTGATGCGCGGCGGGGGTGGAGTAGAAGATCACGATGGACCAGAAGTGCAGGTGTCCGATACGGTGCGAGTACAGCGGGTTGCCGGTGATTTTCGGGATGGTGTAGTAGGCAATGGCCGCGGCCACCGGGGTGATCCACAGGCCCAGAATGTTGTGCGCGTTCCACCAGGTGAGGTAGGCTTCGGTCAGGCCCGTGAGGTGGAAGTATTCAGGCAGGTTGCCCACCAGTAGCACGATCATAAGCATGAAGATCGAGCCGGCGAAGAACCAGTTGGTGGTGTAGATACCCTGGGTGCGGCGCTTGGCGATGGTCATCCACACGTTGAGCGACACGGGGATCAGCACGCCGAACAAAATGATTAAATCAATGGGGTAGATGAAGTCGGAATACTCACGCCCGGAGGTCATGCCCATCCACAGCAGAACCAGTCCTACCGCCAAACCGATATTCCAGTTCAGGCAGCTCCACAGCGCGAGCTTCTCCGACCACAGCTTGGTGTTGCCGAGCGCCGGGGTGATGTACATCATGGCGGCGGCAAAGGCCATGGAAATCCAGCCGAAGATTACCGCCATCACGTGCACCTGGCGCATCTTGCCGAAGGCGAAGTATTCCATGCCGGTAACCCAATCAGGGAACGCGAGCTTGGCGGCGTTAAACGAGCCCAAGCCGGTGCCGATGATAAACCACACGATGGAAGAGAAAGAGAAGAACAGCGTCGCTGTGCCGGGAGGAATCTCCTCGTTCTTGGCAAACAGATATTTCATCAACATGTTCAATACCTCATCACAAATTTATAAAATTGTTATTATGCGCGCCCGGTTGAACTTATTTTTTTGCGGGCGATGGGCAACAGGGCGTGATCAGCCCGCGGGTGCCGACCTTGCCGCATACCTTGCACGGTATCATCAGATACCAGGCAAGCCACATGCTGGAGAAGGCGGCGACCATGCTGAAGATTGCGGCGATTTTGGCTAACATTTGATTGTGCTCCGATATGCTGTATTTTCAGGCTGGACGGGTTTAATGGCCGCTACGCGCGCCGATTTTGGACATTTTATCATGGCCGTACAGGGCGGACAGCAATATCCAGATGAAGGCGATGCCGAACACCAGCATGGTCCAGGTCATGAAACCGTTGAAGTAACCAAACGGGCTGTAAGATTGCCAACCCCAGCCGCCCCACTCGGCGAAATTGCCGCGGCCCAGATTGGCCATCAGATAAATCCCGAATACACTGCCGTTCCCCATGCCCACCACCATGCCCACCACCAGGCTCAAGATGAGGGACTTTCTTACCATGCTGACTTGTTGTGCCATCCCAGTCTCCAGTTAAATTAATCAAGCTTGCCGGCGCGTTCCCTGTTAGAGTCACGGCCACGCGCCGCTGAATCAAAATTTTGCTAAATTTACCGCGGTTATTGGATAATTTCAACCCCTATTTTATTCCTTGGTATGAAAGAATTGCTGCTTTACGGTCTGGCGGCCCTGGGCGGGCTGGTGGTTTTGGGCTATTCGGTGCATATGCTGATCGGCGGCCTGGTGAGCCAAGCCACGGAATACACGGCAATTGCCGTGGTCTGCGCCGCGGGTGCGGCGGTGCTGGGCTGGATGGCCTGGGACGTAATACAGCGCCGGCGCGGACGGCGTTGAGCCGCGGGCTATTTGTACGGCGCCAGCGCCTCGGTCACTTCGCGGTACGCCGTTTGATCGGCGAACTGGCCGCGGTGAAACACGAATTGCAGCGGCTGTTCCAGACCGTCCTTGCCCGACAATCCAAACGATTTGCCCTGGCTGTCGGCGTAAAAGCGCACGTCCTTTACCAGCGTCACGCGCCCGCCGCCGCGCAACTCCAGCCGTATCTGTTCCGGACTGACTTCCAGCGCGACAGGGGCGGAAGACAGCAGCATGAGGCGTGTCTTGAGGATGCGGTTGGCGCCCGCGATGAAGAAAAACGAGGCCATGAAGAACAGCACATAGGCCACGCCCTGGTTGGCGCCGTACCACAGCTTCAGCGCCAGCAAGCCCAGCACGCCCACAGTAGGGACGTACAGCAGCAAGTCCCACACCATGCCGGCCTTGTCCTGCATCAATGTATAACGCGTGTTTGCCATCGGCGTATCAGCCCGCGGGAACGAGCTTGAGGAGCTGCGCCTCCAGTTCGCCGAACATCACGCGCCCGGCCTCGACGTAGCGCACCGTGCCCTGCTGATCCACCACGTAGGTCCACGGATCGCCCATCACGCCGAAGGCCTTGAACGCCTGCGGATTCTGGTATTGATCGAGATGCAGAAACAGTACACGGTCCTCATATTTGTTGAGCATGGCCTTCAGCATCTGCAATTGCTGATCGCACGGCGTGCAGTGGCCGGGGGTGGCGAAGGCGAGCACCAGGGGCTTGCCGGTTTTCAGCGCCTGATCCAGCGAATACTGATACATGCGCGCGTCGGGGTGGCGATAGGTGGTGATCTTGCCGAAGTCGCCGCCCACGTCGGCCAGCGTCTTGGTGGCGACGGCCGGCGCCTGTTGCCCGACCTTGACCCTGGAGCCGCTATTGCAGGCGGCAAGCAGCGCCGCGGCGCAGAGCAGAATGACGATGCGCGCGCTCATGGCTGCCAGCGCCAGGCAGTGCGCAGCAGGTTGTAGGCCCAGATGATGTTCGACAGCAGCACCAGGCTGCCGAACAGGCCGACCATAATCATGAACGGGCGCACGATTTTATTCACCTCGTCCATATCCATGGTATAGCTGGCGAGTCCGCCTAGGCTGCCCGCCAGCACGAACGACACCACCATGCCGAGTAGGCCGAAGTTGTGAACCCAGAAATGGATGTTGACTAGGCGCAGGCTGTAGATATTGCGCCGCACCAGGCGCGGCACGATGTAATACACCGCCGCGAAGATCGCCATCTCCACCCAGCCCAGCAGGTTGAGGTGGCCGTGGCCGAGCATGATGAGGTGCGCGTGCGGCTGATGATTGATGAAGTTACGCAGATCAGGCAGCACGCCCACCGCCACGCCCCAGGAAAAGCCGATGATGCTGTAAATGACGCAGGCCGCAATAAACCACAGGATGTAGCGCCGGTACTGTGTGTCCTGCCCGAACTCTTCACTCATGCGGCGTCGCCTCGCCGGGCTCGCCTTGCGGCGCTACTTGCCTCTCCTGATACTTGTCCTTCCACGCCTGCGGGGCCCAGGTGTTGGCAAGGCGCTTGGCCATCCCTTCACTGCCTTCAGGCGGCTTCGCTGCCATGGCGGAACCCTGCTCGGCCTTCAACTCGGAAAGAAAGGTCGCGATGTCGTGCAAATCCTGCGGCGGCAGCTGCGTCACGTAAGCGGCCTCCTTGGGCGGCAGACCATGATCCATGGTCACGGTTTCATAGTTGGCATCGGGATGCTTGAGAAAGGTCTCCAGCCACTCCTGGCTGCGGCGCGAACCGACACCGTCCAGGATGACGCCGTGGTTGGTGCCGTTGCGCATGGCGCGATGACAGGCGGTGCAGTTGGCCTTGCGGAACAGTTCCGAGCCGCGTTGCCCCGCGGCGGAGAAATCGAATGAGTTACGCGAGGCAAACATGGGTTCAGTCATCTGGCTGCGCACCACTTCCAGCACCACATAGCCGATCAGCGCCAGC